>NZ_JXSP01000104.1:0-32374 GCF_000946635.1 Micrococcus sp. MS-ASIII-49 | reverse complement strand
CGTCATGACCTCTTACACCTAGCCAGGTGGCGACGTCGCCGGCCCCGGAACCCCTCACTCCCGGTCCGGGCCACCCGTGCCCGGCCGCGGCGCGTCCCGGCGGGCGTCGGCGCGGGCCTCGCGGCGATCCAGCAGCGACGCCGGCCGCACGGCCGCCGTCGGGAAGCGCCGTGCGACGGCGTCCAGGGCGGCCTCGGCACCGGCCCAGTCGCCCGCCTCCGACGCCTCGCCCTCCGTCCCCCAGGCGGGACCGCCGAAGAGCGCCTCCTGGGCCGGGGGCTGATCGGCCTCGTCCCCGAGGCGCTCGGCGCGCACGCCCACGAGCCGGACCGGATGCGGCCGTTCGGCGTGCAGCTCGCGGACGAGTCGCCGCGCCGGGCCGAGGAGGTCGTGGCCCGTGGCGGTCGGCCGGGCGAGGCGGGCGGTGCGGCTGCGGACCGACCCGTCCGGCGCCTTGAGGCGGACTGTGACCGCGCCGGCGGTGACCTGCTCCGCACGCAGCCGGGCCGCGACCCGGTGGCACAGGCGCAGGACCTCCGGGTCGACGCCCGCGACGTCGACGGGGTCGACGTCGAAGGTGTGGTCCGCCCCGATGCTGCGGGCCGCCGGGCGCGGGGCGACGGGGCGCGGGTCGATGCCCCGGGCGAGCGACGCCCACTCCCGGCCGGCGGCCCCGAACGACGCCTCCAGCCGCGCGGGGTCCACCCGGGCGAGGTCACCGATGGTCGCCACCCCCCGCCGGGCGAGCCGCTCGGCCGCCTTGGGGCCCACGCCCCACAGCCGGCCCACGGGCAGCGGATGAAGGAAGTCCAGGGTGCGCTCCGGCGGCACGATCAGCAGACCGTCGGGCTTGGCCGCGGTGGACGCCGTCTTGGCCACGAACTTCACGGCCGAGCCCCCCACGGTGCACGGCAGCCCCAGCTCGGAGCGGACGCGCTCCCGGATCAGGTGGCCGATGTGCTCGGGCGGGCCGAGCCGACGGCGCGCGCCGGCGACGTCGAGGAACGCCTCGTCCACGCTGAGCTGCTCCATCACGGGGGTCACGTCCGCGAGCACGGCCATCACCTCGGCGGAGACGGCCCGGTAGAGCTGCTGGCGCGGCGGGATGACCACGAGGGGCGGGCACAGGGCGCGGGCGTGCGCCAGCGGCATCGCCGAACGGACCCCGTAGGCCCGCGCCGCGTACGAGGCGGAGAGCACCACGGACCGACCGCTCGGGGCGGCGACGGCGGCGGGACGGCCCTCGAGGTCGGGCCGTTCGCGCAGCTCGACGGACAGGAAGAACGCGTCCATGTCCACGTGGAGGATCGTCGCCTCATCGCGGGGTGCAGCGGGCGCGGTCTCGGACATGGACCGAGCCTATCCGGGACCGGCGATCCGTCGCGCGGCGCGGCTAGGGTGGGGCCATGCCCGCCGACGTCGCCGTCCCCCGCCCCCGTCCCGCCGACCAGGACCGCTTCCGCGCCGCCGTCGCCGACGCCCTCGACCGCCTGCTGGCGGAGCACCGGGACCTCGCCCGGGACGTCCACCCGCTGACCGCGCCCCTCGTGGACGCGATCGCGGACCTGACCGCGGGCGGCAAGCGCCTGCGCGCCGTCCTGGCCTGGCTCGGCTGGCGGGCGGCCGGTGGCGAGGCGGAGGACCCCCGCATCGCCGAGGCGGGGGCGGCGTTCGAGCTGTTCCAGGCCGCGGCGCTGATCCACGACGACATCCTCGACCGCTCGGACACCCGCCGCGGGATGCCCAGCGTGCACCGCCGCTTCGAGTCCCTCCACCGGGAGGCGGGCTGGCGCCACGCCGCGGAGCACTTCGGCGTCTCCGCCGCGATCCTCGCCGGCGACGTCGCCCTGGGGATGAGCGAGACGGCCTTCGCGCGTGTCCTCGCCGGCACCCCCCGGGAGGACCGGGCGCGGGCCGAGCTCGAGCGGATGCGCTTCGGGGTGATGGCGGGTCAGTACCTCGACGTGGTGGCCGAGATGGCCCCGGCGGCGCGCGATGCCCGCGAGGCCGAGGCGGCCGCCGAGGCGGTCGTGGAGCACAAGTCGGCGCGCTATTCGGCCGTGCACCCGCTCGCCCTCGGTGGGCTGCTGGCGGGGGCGGACGACGGGCTGGTGACCGCGTTCGCCCGGGTGTCGCTGCCGTTCGGCATGGCCTTCCAGTACCGGGACGACCTGCTCGGCGTGTTCGGCGATCCGGCGACCACGGGCAAGCCCGCGGGCGACGACCTGCGGGAGGGGAAGCAGACGGTGCTCATCGCCCGCGCCGTCGAGCTGCTCGCCCCGGACGAGGCCGCCGCGCTCGACGCGGACCTCGGCGACCCGGACCTCGGCGCGGACCGGGTGGCCCACTGGCAGGGCGTCCTCGAGGCGTGCGGCGCGCGCCGGGCCGTCGAGGAGCGGGTCGCGGCGCTCTCGCATGAGGCGGCCGGGGCCGTGGCGGGCCTGCTCGCGCACGGCGTCCCCGAGGACGTGAGCGCCGAGCTCACGCGGCTGATCGACGCCTACACGTCGCGCCGCCACTGAGCGGCACGGACCCCGCGGGCGGATGACCGCCCGCGGGGCCGGCTCACCAGGCCAGGGCCTGGGCGCGGCGCCGGATCTCGGTCTTCCGGCCGTCCCGGAGTGCGTCGATGGGCCGGCCGGGCAACGACTCGTCCTCGGTGAACAGCCAACGGAGGGCCTCCTCGTCGGAGAAGCCGGCGTCGGCCAGCAGCACGAGCGTGCCCTGCAGGGAGTCGAGCACGCCGGTCTCGGTGAGGAACAGGGCCGGCACGGACCGCACCGCGGGCTCGGGACGACGCACGGCCAGCAGGCGGCGATCATGCACGAGGTTGTGGACGCGGGTCACGCGCTGGTCGAGGTGTTCCGCCACGTCGGGCACGGAGAGCCACTCGCCCACGAGGGCGTCGAGCTCGGCGGGGATCGCGTCAGCGGGGACCGGGGTGTCGGAGGAAGTGGTGCTCACGGGCGCCAGCCTACGTGGCCGCCGACGGGCCCGGCCCACCGCGCTCCGGACGGCATGGATCTCGGTATGGTCACGAAGATCACATTCCGATAACATCGCCGAGGCTCCACGGCCGGGCGCCGACGTCGTCGGTCGACCGCGGGGGCCACGGGTCCCACCCGTCACTTCCCCGTCGTGTTCCATCCGTCCGATCCGATGCCGAGGTCTGCCGTGTCCCACACCCCCGTCCGCTCCCGCCGCCTGCGCTCCGTCCTGACCGGCAGCGCGGTGCCCCTGCTGCTGCTCACCGCTCTGCCCACCCAGGCCCACGCCCAGGAGGCGGCGGTGCACACCGTGCGCCCGGGCGACACCCTCACCCGGATCTCGGCCGCCCGCGGCGTCTCCGTCGCCGACCTGCTGCGGTTCAACGGCCTGGGCCTGGAGACCGTGCTCTACCCGGGTGACGAGCTCCGCTTGACCGGCGAGGCGGCCCCGGCCCCGGCCGCCGGGACCTACACGGTGCAGCCGAACGACGGGTGGTGGATCATCGCCCGCCGCACCGGCGTCTCCGCCGCGCAGCTGCAGCGCCTCAACGGCATGAGCGCGTCGAGCATGCTCCACCCGGGCATGGTCCTCACCACGCAGCGCACGGCCCCCGCGCCGAAGGCCCCCACGTCGACCACCCCGGCCACGACCCCGGCCTCCGCGCCGGCGTCGACGGCCCCGGCGGCGGCCGGCGGGACGGTCCGGTACACCGTGGTCTCCGGCGACTCCCTCTGGGGGATCTCCCAGCGGTTCGAGGTCTCCATCCCCCGTCTGCGCGAGCTCAACGGCCTGACGCGGGCCTCGACGCTGCACCCCGGCGACGTGCTCGTGATCTCCGACGCCACCCTCGAGGTGGAGCCGGTCTCCGGCGTCCAGGTGGTCGGCGACACCTTCCTCGGGCGCACCTACGCGCCGCACGTCACGGCCTCGGCGAACGAGAACCTGCGCCTGCTGCGCTCCGTCCCGCAGCCCACCCCCGAGCAGATGCAGCAGATCGTCCGCGAGACCGCCGAGCGGATGGGCGTGGACCCCCGCCTGGCCCTGGGCCACGCGTACACCGAGTCCCGCTTCCGCATGGCCTCGGTCTCCCCCGGCAACGCCGTGGGGGCGATGCAGGTCATCCCGATCACGGGCGAGTTCGCCTCGGAGCTGGTGGGCCGCGAGCTGAACCTGCTGGACCCCTACGACAACGCGGTGGCCGGCGTCGCGTTCATCAAGTACGTGCAGGACCGCACCCCCACCCTCGACCAGGGCATCGGGGCCTACTACCAGGGCCTCGGCGGAGTGCTGGACAGCGGCCTGAACCCGGAGGCACGGGACTACGTGGCCAAGGTGCGTGCCGCGATGGCGATGTTCTGATCCGCCGGCGGCGGACCGCCCCGAGGGGGTCCGCCGCCTGTCCTACCCTGGGACGATGAGCAGCGCACGCCGGGACCCCCTCGTGGGGGGCATCGTCGACGGCCGCTACCGGGTCGTCGAGCGGCTGGCCCGGGGCGGCATGTCCACCGTCTACCTGGCCGTGGACGAGCGTCTCGACCGCGAGGTGGCGCTCAAGGTCATGCATCCGCACCTGGCGGAGGACCCCGTCCTGGTCGGCCGGTTCGAGCAGGAGGCCAAGACGGCGGCGCGGCTGTCCCATCCGCACGTCGTCGCGGTCCTGGACCAGGGCCACACCGAGGCCGAGGACGGCGACGTGCTGGCCTACCTCGTGATGGAGCACGTGCCCGGCCGCACGCTGCGCACCGTCATCCGGGACCGTGCCCCGCTCTCACCCCGGGAGGCGCTGCGGTTCCTGCGGCCGCTCGTCGACGGCCTGGCCGCCGCGCACCGCGCCGGGCTGGTGCACCGGGACGTGAAGCCGGAGAACGTGCTCGTCCGCGACGACGGCCGGGTGACGGTCGCGGACTTCGGCCTGTCCCGCGCCGCCACGGCCCACACCATGGCCGGGCAGGCCGTCGTGGGCACGCCCGCCTACCTCGCCCCCGAGCACATCGCCGGGGCGCCCGCCGACGCCCGCTCCGACGTGTACGCCGTGGGCATCATCCTGTTCGAGCTGCTCACGGGCCGCCAGCCGTACACCGCGGCGACCGCGCTGCAGGTCGCCTACCGCCATGTCCACGAGCGGGTCCCCGTGCCGTCCACGCTGCACCCCGGGCTCCCCGAGGACCTCGACGACCTCGTGCTGTGGTGCACCGAGCCGGACCCGGCCGACCGGCCCGCCGGTGCCGGCGAGCTCCTGCACCGCATCGACGCCGTGGCGGCGGGCCTGGACCCCGACGAACCGGACCGCAGCCCCGCCGCGCAGCCCGCCGAGGGCCCGGGCGCGGACCCGGCGGTGGCCGCCCCCGCCGCCGATGGCCCCGAGGACGCAGCCCCGGACGGGAACCTGGAGACCCGGGCCCTCGACGCCGGCGACCACCACGCGACGCGCGTGCTCCCCGCCCTGGCCGAGTCCGACCTCGACGCGGACATGACCGACGTCATCGACACCCGTGCGGCGACGCGCGGGGCCGACCGGCGGCCCGCCGCGCGCCCGGCGGAGCCGATCGGCCCGCTCGCGGTCGACCCCGCTCCGGCGGACCGGCATCCGGGGCGCGAGTCCCCGCGGCGGCTGCGTCGGGCGGCCCGCCGCCCCGCCCTCGACCTCGGCCAGGGCACCGGCCGGGCCGCGGCGATCGGCGCGGCCGTGACCCTGCTGCTCACCGGCGTCGCCCTGCTGCTGGGCTGGACGCTGGGCTCCGGCGGCCTCGGAGTCGGTGGCGTGGCGGTGGTCCCCGACCTCGACGGGCTGGCCCGGGAGGCGGCGGAGGAACGGCTGACCGCCGCGGGCTTCACCGCGGCGGTCACGGCCCGGCACGACGAACTCCGCACGGAGGGCACGGTCGTCGCCAGCTCGCCCGCGGCCGGGGAGCCGGCGGGGCGCGGCACCCCCGTCGAGCTCACCGTCTCCGCCGGCCCCGCGCCGGTGCCGGTGCCGGACCTGACCGGCGTCGTGATCCGGCGGGCCCACGGCGTGGCCCGGGACGCCCGATTCACCGTGGAGGTCGCGGAGCGCCGCACCGATCCCGCGGTGCCGGCCGGGGCCGTGATCGAGCAGCACCCGGCCCCCGGCGAGCAGGCGACGCCGGGCACCGCGGTCCGCGTGGTGCTCTCCGAAGGCCGCGCCGTGCGCCCGGTGCCGGACGTGACCGGGCAGGATCCGGAGATGGCGGGCACGACGCTGGCGGACGACGGCTGGGACGCCCGCGTGCATCGCCTGCCGCTGCCGCTCTCCGGCCGGGGCGAGTCCCGGGTCCTGCACCAGTCCCCCGCCGCCGGGACCGCCCTGCCCGAGGGCACCGCGGTCCACGCCTGGGTCGGCTGAGCCGGGGCGTGCCCGGCCGCGCGGTCAGGCCCGCGGCGCGCGGCGCTCGGGGTGGGAGAGGGCCTCGGTGACCTTGAACGCCATCTCCAGGGACTGCTGGTGGTTCAGCCGCGGGTCGCACAGCGTCTCGTAGCGGGCGTCGAAGTCGGCCTCGTTGATCGGGTCGGAGCCGCCCAGGCACTCGGCGACGTCGTCGCCGGTCAGCTCGACGTGCATGCCGCCCGGGTGCGTGCCGAGCTCGCGGTGCACCTCGAAGAAGCCGCTGACCTCGTCCATCACGTCCTCGAACCGGCGGGTCTTGTAGCCGTTGGCCGCGGTCACGGTGTTGCCGTGCATGGGGTCGGTGACCCACACCGGCTCCAGCCCCGCGTCCCGGACGCCCTCGACGATGCCGGGGAGCACGTCCCGGATCCGCTCCGCGCCCATGCGGGTGATGAAGGTCAGGCGGCCCGGCTCGCGCTCCGGGTCCAGCCGCTCCGCGAGCTCGAGGGCATCCGCGGTCGTGGTGGTCGGGCCGAGCTTCACGCCGATCGGGTTGCGGACCCGGGAGAGGAAGTCGACGTGGGCGCCATCCACCTGGCGGGTGCGCTCGCCGATCCACAGGAAGTGGGCGCTCGTGGCGTAGGGGTCGCCGCTGCGTGAGTCCACGCGGGTCAGGGCGCGCTCGTAGTCGAGCAGGAGCGCCTCGTGGGCCGAGTAGAACTCGGTGCGGCGCATGGCCTCGAAGTCCACGCCCGCGGCGTTCATGAAGCGGACCGCGCGGTCGATCTCGGCGGCCATCTCCTCGTACTGGGCGTAGGCCGGGTTGGCCATGAAGCCCTGGTTCCACTGGTGCACGCTGCGCAGATCGGCGAAGCCGCCCTGGGTGAAGGCGCGGACCAGGTTCAGGGTGGAGGCGGAGGTGTGGTAGGCCTGCACCATCCGTCGGGCGTCGTGCCGGCGTGCCTGCTCGGTGAACTCGTAGCCGTTCACGATCTCGCCGCGGAAGCTGGGCAGCGTGACGCCGTCGCGGGTCTCCGTGTCCGAGGACCGCGGCTTGGCGAACTGGCCGGCGATCCGGCCCATCTTCACGACCGGCATGGAGGCGCCGTAGGTCAGCACCGCGGCCATCTGCAGGATGGTCTTCACCCGGGCGCTGATCCGGTTGGCGGTGGACCCGGCGAACGTCTCGGCGCAGTCGCCGCCCTGCAGGAGGAACGCGCGGCCCTGGGCGACGTCGGCCAGACGGGCGCGCAGCAGGTCGACCTCGCCCGCGAAGACGAGCGGGGGCAGGGCGCTCAGCTCGGCGACGGCGGCGCGGTGATCGGCCTCGTCCGCCCAGGACGGCGCCTGTGCGATCGGCAGCGAGCGCCAGTGGTCCAGGCCGGGGATGTCGGCGGCGCCCTCCGAGATGGCGGTGCCGAAGGCCAGGATCTTCTCGCGGGGGTCTTCAGTCATGTGCACCAGGCTAGGGGCCGCGTGCCGCGCCCCGGTCTGAGCGTCCCCGGATGACGACGCGCGGGCCCCGCTCAGTCGCGGGCGCGTGGCGGAGCGGCCGTACGGCCCGCCTTCACGTCCGCCGCGTAGGTGTCCACGTACTCCTGGCCCGACAGGCGCCGGATGGCCTCCATGATCTCGTCCGTCACCTCCCGCAGCACCCGGGGGTCGCCGGCGGCCTCGGCACGGTCGGAGAAGTCCAGCGGCTCGCCGAAGATCATGCCCAGGCGCCGGATCCGCGGCAGCACGTGGCCGATCGGCTGCACCCGGTCCGTGCCGATCATCGCGATGGGCACCACGGGCGCGCCCGAGGCCAGCGCGAGCTTGGCCACGCCGATCTTGCCGCGGTGCAGCCGCCCGTCCGGGCTGCGGGTGCCCTCCGGGTAGATCCCGAGCAGCCGGCCCTCCCGCAGCGCCTCGAGGCCCGCGTCCAGCGAGCGCAGGGACGCCTCTCCGCCGGAGCGGTCCATGGGCAGCTGGTTCGCCGCCTCGAAGAACCGGCGGGTGACCCAGCCCTTCACGCCCGGGCCGGTGAAGTACTCGTGCTTGGCCAGGAAGTGCACCTGGCGGTCGAGCATGGCCGGCATGAACACCGAGTCCGAGACGGACAGGTGGTTGCTGGCCAGGATCGCCGGGCCCTCGGCCGGCACGTTCCCGAGGCCCTTCACCCAGGGGCGGAACAGCAGGCGGGTGGCCGGAGCCACGGCGAACGTCTTGGCGGACCAGTAGAACGTGGACACGAGGGCCTTCCGGTCGGGGCGGTCGGGTGCCTGCCCATCGTATGGTCCGCCTGCCTTACCCTGGCACCATGCCCCGCCCCGTCGCCGTCGCCCCCGAAGACCTCCCCCTGCGCCTCATGCCCGCCGCTCCCGCCCGGCGCGACCACTGCGTCGTGCTCCTGCACGGGTTCACCTCGACTCCGGCCTCCGTCCGCGCCTGGGCCGAGGGGCTCGCGGCAGGCGGCTCCCCCGTGAGCGTGCCCCTGCTGCCGGGGCACGGCACGCGGTGGGAGGACCTCGCCGCCACGGGTGCGGACGAGATCCGCGCCGCCGTCCGGGCCGTCGTGGACCTCGAGCTCGCCCGACACGGCCGCGTGGTCATGGCGGGCATCTCGATGGGCGGCGCCCTCGCGCTCGACGCCGCGGCCCACCGACCCGTGGCCGGCGTGCTCGTGGTGAACCCCGCGCTGCGCTTCGCCAGCCCCCTCGCCCCCTTCGCCCCGCTGCTGGCCCCGTTCGTCCCCACGGTCGCCCCGATCGCGGACGACATCGCGGACCCGACGGCGCGCGAGCGCGCCTACCCCCGCACGCCGATGGCCGGCGTCGCCGCCCTCGGCCGCATCCAGCGGGCCGCCCGCCGCGCCCTGCCGCGGATCACCGCTCCCGTGACGGTCTACCGGTCCGCCCGCGACGCCGTCGTGCCCGTCTCGAGCCACCGGGCCCTGGTGCGGGGCCTGCGCCACGCCCCCGTGGAGGTGGTGGGACTGCCCCGCAGCCGCCACGTCGCCACGCTCGACTACGACCTGCCGCTGCTGATCGACCACGGCCGGAGCGCGGTCGCCGCCATGACGACGCACTGAGTCGCGCCCCGGACCCCACCGCTCCCGGTTGTACAGTGTGCGTGACACGACTCACACTTACTTCCGTTGTGCCGCCCACCGGTCGGCGGAACCGACCCAACGCCCGAGGAGTCCCATGCACGAGATCAGCGAGCCGTACCAGCCCCGCCTGTCCCCGGAGGCGAACATCACGGACTTCCTGGAACGCCAGGCCACGGAGCGTCCCGACCACGGCCTCTTCGCGGTGGCGGACGCGCAGGATCAGTGGACGGACGTCTCCGCCCGGGACGCCCGCGAGCGCGTGCGGGCCCTGGCCAAGGGGCTCATCGCCGCCGGGATCCAGCCCGGGGAGACGGTCGGGCTCCTGGCCTCCACCCGCCTGGAGTGGACCCTGGTCGACTTCGCCATCTGGTATGCAGGCGCGGTCACCGTGCCCGTGTACGAGACCTCCTCCGTCAGCCAGGTGTCCTGGATCATCGAGGACGCGAACGTGCGCGCCGTCGTGACCGGGAACGAGGACCTCGCCAAGACGGTGCGGGACGCGGTGCAGCGCGAGGGCCTGCCGGAGCTGATCGGCCTGTGGACGATGGACCCGGCCGACGGCGACCCCGGCTCCGGCCTCGAGGCGCTCGTCGCCCTGGGCACGGACGTCACCGATGAGGAGCTCGAGACGCGCCGGTCCTCCGCCGGCCTGGCCGACCTGGCGACCATCATCTACACCTCCGGCACCACGGGCCGGCCCAAGGGCTGCGAGCTCACGCACGAGAACTTCGCGGAGCTCGTCAACCAGACCCTGTCCTCCTCGCTCGGCGACGTCGTCCGCGAGGACACCTCCACCGTGCTGTTCATCCCCCTGGCGCACGTGTTCGCGCGCTTCGTCTCGGTGCTCACCGTCGCCGCGGGCGCACGCTGCGGGCACGTCTCGGACATCAAGCGGCTCTCGGTCTCGCTGCAGACCTTCCAGCCGAGCTTCGTGCTGGCCGTGCCGCGCGTGTTCGAGAAGATCTACAACGCGGCGCTGCTCAACGCGCAGAGCGGCGGCAAGGAGAAGATCTTCCGCCGTGGCGCGGACGTGGCGATCCGCTGGTCCCGGGCGCTGGACTCGGGCCAGATGACGGCGCCCCTGCGGCTGCAGCGCGCGTTCTACTCCGCGCTGGTCTACCGCCGGATCCGGACGGCCATGGGCGGCCGGCTCGCGTACGCGGTCTCCGGCGGCGGCCCCCTCTCCACCGACCTGGCGCACTTCTTCCGCGGCGTGGGCGTGACCATCCTCGAGGGCTACGGCCTCACCGAGACGACGGCCCCCATCACCGTGGGCCGGCCGGACCGGCTGAAGATCGGCACGGTCGGACACCCCCTCGGCGGCAACCAGGTGCGGATCGCCGAGGACGGCGAGATCCTCACGCGCGGCACGTCGCTGATGCGCGGCTACCACAACCGGCCGGAGGCGAACGAGGAGGCCTTCGAAGACGGCTGGTTCCGCACCGGCGACCTCGGGGCCCTGGACGACGACGGCTTCCTCACGATCACCGGCCGCAAGAAGGAGCTGCTGGTGACGGCCGGCGGCAAGAACGTGGCACCGGCGATGCTCGAGGACGCGATCCGCAGCGACGCGCTCGTCTCCCAGGTGATGGTGGTCGGCGACGGCAAGCCCTTCATCGCGGCGATCGTCACCCTCGACACCGACACCCTGCCCGCGTGGCTCGCCGCGAACGGGCTGCCGAAGGACCTCGACGTCGCTGCGGCCGCACGCGAGGACGCGGTGCGCCGCCACATCCAGGAGGCCGTGGACAAGGCCAACAGCCTGGTCTCGCGCGCCGAGGGGATCCGGGAGTTCCGCATCCTCGACCGCGACTTCTCCCTGGAGGAGGGCCATGTGACCCCGTCCCTGAAGATGCGCCGGTCGGCGATCATGAAGGACTTCGCCGCGCAGATCGCGGACATCTACGGGGAGCCCGCCCCGCAGAACTGAACGCCCCTCGACGACGGCGCCCGGCCCCCGCGGCCGGGCGTCGTCGTCCCCGCGGGTCCGGTCAGAGCAGGCCGGAGTCCGGCACGTCCAGGCCCAGCAGCGCGTTCTCGACGACCTCGGTGAGGGCCGGGTGGGGCCAGTACTGGCCCCGCGCGAGCCGGTGGGCGTCGATGCCGAACGCCATGCCGGTCACGAGCGGCTGGATGAGGTTCGCGGCCTCGTGCCCCAGGATGTGCCCGCCCAGGATCCGTCCCGTGGCCTTCTCCGCGACGACGGTGCACACGCCCTCGGTGTCCTCCATGGCCCAACCGTAGGCGACGTCCCCGAAGGACTGGGTCTTCACCGTGATCGCGTCCGCGCCGTAGTCGGCGAGCGCCTGCTCCACCGTGAGACCGACGGAGGCCACCTGCGGATGGGTGAACACGGCCGCCGGCACGGGGCCGAGCGTGTTGGCGCGGAGGTCGTCCGGATGCTCCAGGTTGTGCGCGACGACGCGGGCCTCGTGGTTGGCCACGTGCTTGAGCTGCCACGTGTTGGCGACGTCCCCGAGCACGTAGACCCCCTCCACCGGCGCACCGTCGGAGAGCGCGCGCTGGTGCTGGTCGCTGGCCAGGACGCCGTCGTCGGTGACGTCCAGTCCCGCGGCGGCGGGGTCGAGGCGGTCCGTGTTCGGCGTCCGGCCGACCGCGATCAGCACCGCGTCCGCCTCGATGGCCTCCTCCACGATGCCGGTCTGCTCCTGGCCCTCCGCGCGATCCAGGCGCACCCGGACCCAGCCGTCCGCGGCCCGCTCGGCGTCCTCGACCGGTTCGATCCCGGCCGGGGTCCACCCCGTGCGCAGGTCCCACCGTCGGGCAGCGATCTTCGTGAACGTCGTGGACACGGACATGTCGTGCTGCTTGAGCAGCCGGTGGCCGCGGTTGACCTGGACGACCTCGGTCCCCAGCCCGGCGAAGACGGAGGCGAACTCGCAGGCGATGAACCCGCCGCCCACCACGAGCAGCCGCCGCGGCAGCCGATCCATCCGCATCACGGTGTCCGAGGTGTGCACCGACGGCAGGTCCAGGCCCGGGATCGCCGGGAGGGTGGGCCGCGACCCCGCGGCGACCACCACCTGGTCCGCCGTGATCTCCCGGCCCGAGGCGGTGCGCACGCGGCGGGGGCCGACGAAGCGGACCTCCTCCTGGATCACGCTCGTGTAGTCCAGATCGTCCCGGCGGTAGCGGAGCCCGTCGCGGCTGATGCCGTCGATGCGCGTGAAGATGCGGTCCCGGATGGCCGGGAAGTCGGCGCCCGTGAACTCCAGCCCCACCCCGAGGCTCCGAGCCTCGGGGGGCAGCGCGGCCAGGCCGGCCGGGTAGGCGTACATCTTGGTGGGGATGCAGCCGACGTTCAGGCAGGTGCCGCCGAACGTGCCGGAGTCGGCGATCACGACGCTCCGGCCCTTCCAGTGTTCGCTGATCAGGGAGTTCCCCGATCCGGAGCCGATGATGAGCAGGTCGTGGTGTTCCGCAGAGGTGGCCATGCCTCCCAGGATAGGCACGGGCCCGGACGCGGTGGCGTCCGGGCCCGTGGGGCGGCCCGCCGGCGGCGGGCTCACGCGGGGCTCACTCGATCACGAGCAGCAGGTCTCCGCCGTTGACGGGCGTGACGCCCTCCGTGACCACGCGGCGCACGGTGCCCGCGGCCTGGGCCGTGATCGTGGCCTCCATCTTCATCGCCTCGATCGTGGCCACCGCCTGGCCGACCTCGACGGCGTCGCCCTCGGCCACCTGGACGGTGACCGAGCCCGCGAACGGGGCGGCGACGTGGCCGGGGGTGCCGGGGTCCGCCTTCTCCGCGGTCCGCACGGTGGACTCGATCGAGCGGTCCCGGACGGTCATCTGGCGCAGCTGACCGTTCAGGGTGACCATCACCGTGCGCATGCCCTTCTCGTCCGGCTCGGAGACGGACATGAGGGTGGCGAGCAGCCGGACACCGCGTCCGAGCGAGATGACGTGCTCACGCCCGGGGACGAGGCCGTAGAGGAAGTCGCGGGTGTGCAGGGTGACGGTGTCCCCGAACTCCTCGCGGTGCGCCTCGAACTCCTTCGTGGGGCCGGGGAAGAGCAGGCGGTTCAGCACCGCGCGGCGGGTCTGTCCGGCCTCGGCGAGGGCGCTCGAGTCCTCCGCGGAGATCTCCACCATGCCCGCGCCCTCGCGGCGACCCTGGAGGGCCTTGGTCCGGAAGGGCTCCGGCCAGCCGCCGGGCGGGTCGCCGAGCTCGCCGCGCAGGAAGCCGATCACGGAGTCCGGGATGTCGAACTCCTGCGGACGCTCCGCGAACTCCTTCGGGTCCACGCCGGAGCCGACCAGCTGCAGCGCCAGATCGCCCACCACCTTGGAGGACGGGGTGACCTTGACGAGGTGGCCGAGCAGGTCGTCGGCCGCGGCGTACATCGACTCGATGGCCTCGAACCGCTCCCCCAGGCCGAGCGCGATCGCCTGCGTGCGCAGGTTGGACAGCTGGCCGCCCGGGATCTCGTGGTGGTACACGCGGCCGGTCGGGGCGGGCAGCCCCGCCTCGAAGGGCGCGTACGCCGAGCGGACGGACTCCCAGTAGGGCTCCATCGCGGTGGCGGCCTCGAGGCCGAGACCGGTGTCCCGCTCGGTGTGCTCGAGCGCCGCGACCAGGGCGGACAGCGGCACCTGGCTGGTGGTGCCCGCCATGGACGCGGTGGCCGCGTCGACGGCGTCCACGCCGGCCTCCGCCGCCGCGAGCAGGGTGGCCAGCTGGCCGCCGGCGGTGTCGTGCGTGTGCAGGTGCACGGGCAGGTCGAACTCGGCGCGCAGGGCGGTGACGAGCTCGCGCGCGGCGGCGGGCCGCAGCAGGCCCGCCATGTCCTTGATCGCCAGGACGTGGGCGCCGGCGTCGACCATCCGGCGGGCGAGGCCCAGGTAGTAGTCGAGCGTGTAGAGCGTCTCCTTCGGGTCCGTCATGTTGCCCGTGTAGCACAGGGCCGCCTCGGCCACGGCGGTGCCCGTGGCACGCACCGCCTCGATGGCCGGGGTGATCTGCTCGACGTCGTTGAGGGCGTCGAAGATGCGGAACACGTCGACGCCGGACGCCGCGGCCTCGGCCACGAACGCGTCCGTCACCTCGGTGGGGTACGGCGTGTAGCCCACCGTGTTGCGGCCGCGCAGCAGCATCTGGATCGGGATGTTCGGCAGCTCCGCGCGCAGCAGCTCGAGGCGCTGCCACGGGTCCTCGTGGAGGAAGCGCAGCGCGACGTCGTACGTCGCCCCGCCCCAGGCCTCCACGGAGAGCAGCCCCGGCAGGGTGTGCGCGACGGCGGGCGCGGCGGCCAGCAGGTCGCGCGTGCGGACGCGGGTGGCCAGCAGGGACTGGTGGGCGTCGCGGAACGTGGTGTCCGTGACGGCCAGCGCGGTCTGTTCGCGCAGGGTGCGGGCGAAGCCCTCGGGGCCCTGCTCCAGCAGCACCTGACGCCAGCCGTGCGGGGGCGCCGCGTCCTCGTTCCGGCTCGGGCCGTCGAAGGGCGAGCGGTCCGGCTCCTGGTGCTTGTCGCCCGGGTGCTCCGGGAGGCGGTCGCGGGGGTCGATGCCCTCGATGCGCGGGCCGTGCGGCAGGTTGACCGTGACGTCCACGAGGTACTGCAGGGCCTTGGAGCCGCGGTCCTGGGAGCGGTTCACCGTGGCCAGCTCGGGGTGCTTGTCGATGAAGTCCGTGGCGACGTCGCCGCTGAGGAACTGCGGGTCGTCCATCACGTTCATCAGGAACGGGATGTTGGTGGCCACGCCGCGCACGCGGAACTCTGCCAGGGCGCGGCGCACGCGGCGCACCGCCGTGGCGTAGTCGCGTCCGCGGCAGGTGAGCTTGACCAGCATGGAGTCGAAGTGGGGGCTGATCTCCGCACCGGCGTAGATGGTGCCGCCGTCGAGGCGCACACCGGAGCCGCCGGCCGAGCGGTAGGCGGTGATGGTGCCGGTGTCCGGGCGGAAGCCGTTGGCCGGGTCCTCGGTGGTGATGCGGCACTGGATGGCGAAGCCGCGGACCTGGAGGGCGTCCTGGGTGATGCCCAGCTCGGGCAGGGTGGCGCCGGCGGCGATGCGCAGCTGCGCGCTCACCAGGTCCACGTCCGTGACCTCCTCGGTCACGGTGTGCTCCACCTGGATGCGGGGGTTCATCTCGATGAACACGTGCTGGCCCGCACGCTCGCCCGCCGTGTCCACGAGGAACTCGACGGTGCCCGCGTTGACGTACCCCATCTCCTTGGCGAAGGCGACGGCGTCCCGGTGCAGGGCCTGCCGGATCTCCTCGTCCAGGTTCGGGGCCGGGGCCATCTCGATGACCTTCTGGTGGCGGCGCTGGAGCGAGCAGTCCCGCTCGAAGAGGTGCACGACGTTGCCCTCGCCGTCGGCGAGGATCTGCACCTCGATGTGCCGCGGCCGCAGGACGGCCTGCTCGAGGAACACGGTGGGGTCGCCGAAGGCGGTGTCCGCCTCGCGCATCGCGGCCTCGAGGGAGCCGCGCAGGTCCTCGCGGCGCTCGACGCGGCGCATGCCGCGGCCGCCGCCGCCGGCGACGGCCTTGACGAAGATGGGGAAGCCGATCTCCTCGGCCTGCTCCAGGAGCCACTCGACGTCGGCGCTCGGGTCCGAGGAGGCCAGGGTGGGGATGCCCGCGCGCTTGGCCGCGCGCAGGGCCTCGACCTTGTTGCCGGTCAGCTCGAGGACGTCGGCGGGCGGGCCGACGAAGGTGATCCCGTTCTCGGCCGCGGCGCGGGCCAGGCCGGCGTTCTCCGACAGGAAGCCGTAGCCCGGGTAGATCGCGTCGGCCCCGGCGTCCTTGGCCACGCGGATGATCTCATCCACGTCGAGGTAGGCGCGCACGGGGTGGCCCTCGTCGCCGATGCGGTAGGCCTCGTCCGCCTTCTGGCGGTGGATCGAATTGCGGTCCTCGTAGGGGAAGACGGCGACGGTGCGGGCGCCCAGCTCGTAGCAGGCGCGGAAGGCGCGGACGGCGATCTCGCCGCGGTTGGCCACCAAGACCTTGGAGAAGACGGCGCCGGCTCCGGTCGACCCGGCCGCGTCCTCTGGAGGGGTGAAGTTCTCGACAGGTGCGGTCATAGTTGGGAGTGTGTCACACCGCGCCGGAGTTCCGCCTCATGTCGCGCACAGTCACCGCTGCGAGACGAAAGATGACTGGTTCGGCGCTGTGGGGCGCCGACGCCGGCCCGGCCTCGTGCCGGGGCCGGCCGCGGGCGCCCCGCGGTGGAGGGTCAGGCGGAGCGGCGGGCCTGACGCCGCCCGGCCAGCTCGTCCCCCGGCTCGGGGGCGCCGACCACGCTCTCGCGGGGCAGCTCGGCGAGGCTGCCCTCGACCTCGCGCCACACGCGGCCGACGGCGATCCCGAAGACGCCCTGGCCGCCCTGGACGAGGTCCACGACCTCGTCCGCCGAGGTGCACTCGTACACCGAGGCGCCGTCGCTCATCAGGGTGATCTGCGCCAGGTCCTCGACACCCCGCTCGCGCAGGTGGCCCACGGCGGTGCGGATCTGCTGGAGCGAGACGCCGGTGTCCAGGAGGCGCTTGACCACCTTGAGGACGAGGATGTCGCGGAACGAGTAGAGCCGCTGGGAGCCGGAGCCGGAGGCGCTGCGGACCGTGGGGGCCACGAGGTCCGTGCGGGCCCAGTAGTCGAGCTGGCGATAGGTGATGCCGGCGGCCTTGCACGCGGTGGGACCGCGGAAGCCGACGTCGTCGCCCTGGGTCCTGCCCTCGTCGAAGAGCGTGCCCTGGGCGCCGAGCGCGGGGGGCCGGCCAGGACCTGCAGTGGGTGTCACGGGGAACCTCCTGGTGCGGGGCCCCCGGTGCGGGGAGGGGGACGCGACCGTCGTGTGCCGCCGGTGACCGTGGCGGCGCTCCCCGGTGACCGTGGGGAGGGCGACGGAGGCGCTCCGGGTGGCGGGGCCCTCTTCCCCTCGAAGGTACGCGCGGGTCCGGGGGCGGTCAACGAAGCCGGCGGCGCGGCCGCGCCGTGTCGCGCCGGCTCCGCTCAGGCGAAGTCCTCGGGGCGCACCGTGTCCAGGAAGTCGCGGAAGTCCTCGACGGCGCGCTCCTGGCCGGCGTCCTCCTCCCCCGTCCGCGCCGGCATGCCGGCGTCCGCGAGCACGGCGGGGCTGCCGAGCACGGGGGCGTCGGCGCGCAGGGCGACCACGACGGCGTCCGACGCGCGGGCGTCGACCCGGGCGCCCGTGGAGAGCACGAGCTCGGCGTGCACGACCTCGTCCCGGACCTCGGTGAGCCGCACCCGCACGACCTCGGCGCCCAGGGCGTCGACGGCGGCCAGGAGCAGCTCATGGGTGAGGGGCCGGGGCGCGCGGACGCCCTCGAGTGCGAGCGCGGCGGCGGCGGCCTCGGGCGCGCCCACCCACAGCGGGACCATCGTGCGGCCGGGCGGATCCACCAGCAGGATCACATGGTGCTGCTCGGGCAGCTCGACGCGCACGCCGAGCACGGAGAGCGGCACGTCGCCGACGTCGTCGGCGGGCACGGGGCGCGGCTCAGTCATCCCACTGCTCCAGCCCCTCGGCCACGAGGGCCGCGTGCAGCCGCAGGCTGGCCTGCGCGATCTCCCGTGCCGAGCGGGCCACGCGGGGGCGGGTGCCGGCATCGCGGCGGGCCTGCAGCGGGGCGACGGCGCGCTCCACCAGGCCCAGCTCGCGGTCGGCGGCGGCCCGCAGCGGGCGCAGGTGCCGCGGCTCCAGGCCGTGGCCCGCGAGCACGACGGCGGCCCGGGCCACGTCCATCGCGTGGCTCGGGTAGCCGCCGTCGGGATCGACGGGCAGGAGTGAGTACTGGTCCAGCTCGGCCAGCAGCTCCTCGCCCGCACCGGATTCGGCGGCGAGCTCGGCGCGTGTCCACGACCGGCGGCCCCCGGCGACCTCGCGGCCGAGCCGATCCGCGTCCGAGGACGCCGGGACCGCCGCGGTTCCGGGCAGGCCGGTGGGGCGTTCACCGCGGTCCAGCGCGGCCAGGTGTTCGGCGATCACCTTGAGCGGCAGGAAGTGGTCGCGCTGCAGAGCGAGGACGAACCGGAGCCGGTCCACGTCCTCGGGCCGGAAGCGCCGGTAGCCGGCGGGGGTCCGCTCGGGCAGGACGAGGCCACGCTCCTCCAGGAAGCGCACCTTGGACGCGGAGACGCCGGGGAATTCGGCTTCGAGGGCGGCCACCACCTCGCCGATGCCCAGCCGGCCCGCAGGGCGGGCGGTGGGGACGGCGTCGGGGCGCGGGCGCGGATCGGTCACGAGGATGACGGCTCAGCCCCGCGCCGGTCCGGCGTAGTACGTGAGCCGGTACTTGCCGATCTGCACGTGCATCCCGGAGCGCAGCAGGATCTCGTCCACGCGGTCGTGGTTCACGAAGGTGCCGTTGAGGGAGTTCAGGTCCACGAGCCGATGGCCGCCGTCCTCGGCCCGGAACTCCGCGTGACGACGGGAGACGGTGACGTCGTCGAGGAAGATGTCCGCGTCCGGGTGGCGCCCCACGGAGACCACGTCCTCGTCCAGCAGGAAGCGGGCGGACTGGTCCGGGCCTTCGTGGGCGAGCAGCAGCGCGGAACCGGCCGGGAGGGCGCGGATCGCGTCCGACTCCTCGCGGGTGAGGTCCGCCGAGACCAGCGGCGCCAGCTCGGTGAGGTTGATGGCGGAGGTGGACAGGTCCGGTTCACGTCCGGGCTGGTTCATGGGGTGCTCCTGTGCGAGGGCCGGCGCCGCGGCGCCGGAGGGAGAGACGAAGGGGACGCCGTCGCCCCGCCGGCCAGCGGCGGGGCGAGGGCGGACGGGGCTCAGCTGGTGTGCGAGGCGTAGCCCTCGGCGTCCATGAGGCCCTCGAGCTGGGCCTCGTCCGCGAGGGTGATCTCGAACAGCCAGCCGCCCTCGTAGGGGGCGGAGTTGACCAGGCCGGGCTCGCCGTCGAGCTCGTCGTTGACGGCGGCCACGGTGCCGGAGACCGGGGCGTAGATGTCCGAGACGGACTTCGTGGACTCGACCTCGCCCACCGCGGTGCCCGCGGTGACCTCGGTGCCGACCTCCGGCAGGTCCACGTACACGACGTCACCCAGCGCATCCTGGGCGAAGTCGGTGATGCCCACGCGGACCGTGCCGGCGGCGCCGGCCTCGGCGATCCACTCGTGCTCGGCGGAGTACTTCAGGCCTTCGGGGATGGAGCTCATGGAGTGCGCGTCCTTTGTGTGGTCGGGAGGGATGACGTCGTCTCGCAGACTACCGAGCGGCGCGTGATTCGCGCCACTGGCGTGCTCAGAGCACGCCGCGCATGCCGCGACGCACCGGCTTGGCGATGGCCAGCACGATCAGGCCCACGCCGAGGGTGACCGCACCGATCGTGCCGAAGTAGCCCACCTCGTTCTGCTCCGAGTAGGAGCCGGCCAGGGAGCCGGCCAGGGCCGTGCCCAGGGCGACGGACAGGTTGTACAGCGACACCATCATCACCGGGAAGCTGCGCGGGGCGACCTTGGTGGCCAGGGAGAGGCCCACCGGGGAGACGAGCAGCTCGCCCATGGTGCAGACGAAGAGGATCAGCGTCAGCCACAGCAGCGGCACGGCGGCGACGTCGGCCACCGGGATGAACAGCAGGAAGGCGATGCCGATCAGGACGATGCCGATGCCGAACTTCACCGGGGTGGCGGGCTGGCGGGTGCCCAGCTTGGTCCACAGCGCGGCGAACACCGGGGCGAACACGATGATGAAGATCGGGTTGATGGAGTTGACCCACTCCATGGGCATGAGCCAGCCGAACAGGTTCCGGTCGAGGCGGTGCTCGGAGTACAGCGCGATCACGGTGAACTGCTGCTGGAAGAGGGCGAAGAACACGGACGTGCCGATGAACAGCGGGATGAACGCCTTCACGCGCGAGCGCTCCTCCTCCGTGACCTTCGTCGAGGTCAGCAGGACCGCGAAGATCGCGATGGCCGCGACGGCGGCGAGCACGACGACGGCGTCGGAGAGGTTGTCCAGGGTGATGACGTCCGTGAGGAACAGGGCCACGACGACGGCGACCATCCCCAGGCCGATCAGGCCCCAGCGGCCGTACTGCGACCGCGGCAGCGGATCCGGGACCCGGTGCACGTCCGTGGGCAGGTTCTTGCGGGTCAGGGCGTACTGCGCCAGGCCGATGGCCATGCCGGCGGCGGCGAGGCCGAAGCCGACGTGGAAGCCCAGCGTGTCCCGCGCCAGGCCGGTCAGCAGCGGGCCGAAGAGGGCGCCGATGTTCACGCCCATGTAGAAGATGGAGAAGCCGGCGTCGCGCTTGGGGTCCTCGCGGGAGTACAGGGAGCCGACGAGGTTCGTGGCGTTGGCCTTGAGGCCGCCCGAGCCGACGGCGACGAGCACGAGGCCGAGGGCCAGGCCCGGGACACCCGGGACGAGGGCCAGCGCGATGTGGCCGAACATGATCCCGACGGCGCTGATGAACATGGTGCGCTCGGAGCCGAGCAGGCGGTCGGCGACCCAGCCGCCGAGGATGCAGAACACGTACACCATGCCGCCGTAGGCGCCGACGATGCCCGTGGCCACGGCCGGGTCGATCCCGAGGCCGCCCTCCGCGGCGGTCCAGGACATGTAGTACACGAGCATGGCCTGCATGCCGTAGAAGGAGAAGCGCTCCCACAGCTCCACGGAGAACAGGTTCGCCAGCGGGCCGGGCTGGCCGAGGAACGGGCGGCCGCGCCAGTCGGGGGTGGCGTCGTCGGGACGGGTGGCCGTCGACGCCGCCACGCGGGCGGGCGGCTCGACGTCGGGCACGCGGCCCGCGAGAGGATTCTGGGGATTTTCCACCGATCCACTGTCCTCCTCCGAGGGAGTCAGGGCAAACTCCCTGCCCGGTGACGCCGATCACATCCGCTGCCCGCGCGGCGTCCGTCCTAGAGTGGAGGCCGTGTCCGTCACCTCCGAGATCGCCCGTGCCCGCTCCCTCATCCGCGTGGTCCCCGACCATCCCAGCCCGGGCGTGGCCTTCCAGGACATCACGCCCCTGCTCGCGGACGCCCGCGCCCTGAGGGCGTGCGTCGAAGCCCTGGTGGCGCCGTTCGAGGGGCGGTTCGACCTCGTGGCCGGCCTCGAGGCCCGCGGGTTCCTGCTCGCCGGGGCGGCCGCCGTCCTGACCGGCACCGGCCTCGTGCCGCTGCGCAAGGCCGGGCGCCTCCCGGCTCCCGCGGCCCGTGCGGACTACACGCTGGAGTACGGGAACGCGAGCATCGAGGTGTCGGAAGACCTGCGGGCCGGGTCACGGGTGCTCCTGCTCGACGACGTCCTCGCCACGGGCGGCACCCTCGCCGCCGGCCGACGGCTCATCGAGGCGCGGGGCGCGGAGGTGGTGGGCGCGGCCTGCCTGCTGGAGCTCACGGCCCTTGGCGGCCGGGCCGTCGTGCCGGACACGCACGTGCTGTTCGCGTCCTGAACCGCCCCGCCCGACCGACGGAGAGTGGCGGACCAGGCTGCTCCGCGCCGGGTACGACGAAGCCGGAGCCCCGAACTGCTGAACTCCGGCTTCGTCGACGTGGTCGGGCTAGCGGGATTTGAACCCACGACCTCTTGACCCCCAGGCGTCCAGACCGTTCATACTTCTCCGAAAATGCGACGTGACGGCGTAGCCGAGCTCCAGATGCTCGGCCGCGTAGTCGGCCGGGATCACGACGGAGCCACCTCGCTTCCGGCCAGCACGGCGGAGGGCGAGGGAGTCGTCGTCGCGGACGTCGGTGACCGTCCACCTGTTGCTGTTGCTGACCCAGCCACGCCCGGAGCGCAGGCGCCGGTCGTTGTGTCGGGTGATGACGGTGTCCCCGGCGGCGGCGCGGGTGCCGTCGTGCAGTTCGACTTCGCGGAGGGCGTTCACGATGCCGTCAAGGATCAGCTCGGCGCGGGCTCGCCGGTTGAGGGCGAGCACGGCTTCGTTGGAGTCGGCCACGAGCACCGCCGCCCGCCCGGCCAGCGTGTCGGCGCGCCACGCCCGGTAGGCGACTTCGACCATCGCCTCGCTGTCGCCTTCGGCGATGCGGCCGTGGTCCGCGTAGGCGTTGATGACGCTGGTGTCGCCGTGGCGCAGGCCGAGGGAGGCAGTCTTCTCCCAGGCGTGGGCGAGGCGGTGCACGGCGGTGAGCTCGGGGGCGTCATCCCGGTCGTGGACGAGCATCGCGTAGGCGCCGGCCGCGGTCGGCAACTGGAGCTGAGCGTAGTCCCCGACGACCAACGTCTTCGCCCCGGCCGCGGTGGCGAGGGCGGTGATGCGGTCGAGGGCGAGGGTGCCGGCCATCGACGCCTCATCGACGATGACGAGCTGCCCCCGGCGGAACGTGGCCCCGGTGCGGTCGTGGGTGTCCAGCCACTTCGCCGTGTTCTCGGCGGCAATCCCGAGGTCGTCGGCGAGGACGTGCGCCGCGACCGCGGACGGAGCGAGGCCGACGACAGAGCCTCGGCCGTGCTCGTGCTCCCACGCTCGGCGCAGCGCGTTCATCGCCGTCGTCTTCCCAGCCCCGGCCGGCCCTACGAGCACGTCGATCATCCGGCCTGACAGCGCGATCCTCGCCAACGCGTCCGCCTGGTCCGGGCCGAGGGTGCGGCCCTCCCGGTCGGGCCGGGCCGTGATCCGCTCTACCGTCGCCAACGGCACGGTCGGGCCGGTAGTGGTGCGGGCGCGCTCGAGGAGGCGGTCTTCGGCCGCCAGCAGAACCTCGGAGGAGAACACGGCCGAGTGCTTCGGCCGGAACACTGATGTGCCATCCGGGCGGCGGAACGCCGCGGGGCTCGAAGCGAGCTCGGGCGGGGTCAGCCGCAGCGACACGGACTCGGCGGCGTCGACCACGAGGCCGACGATCGCTTCCCGGTCTTCGGTGGAGGCGAACCTGTAGCCGGTGGTCTGCCGGGCGGCCTCGGCCATCAGGTTCTGAGCCGCCCCCTTCATTCGGTCCGGACGTTCTGTGAGTCGCCGGTTTCCATTTGATGGGTGCACTGCCGAGCGTACTCGGCTGGGGTTAGGTAGCCGAGCGAGGAGTGCCGGCGGTGGTGGTTGTACTCGTCCTTCCAGTCGCCGATGATGACCTGTGCGTGCAGCAGCGAGTAGAAGCTGTTGATGTTGAGGCACTCGTCGCGGATCCGGCTGTTGAACGACTCGACGTACCCGTTGCGCCACGGCGAGCCCGGAGGGATGTAGGACAGGCCGGTGCGGGTGCCGGCCCAGTCGGCCATCGCCTCGCTGATGAACTCCGGCCCGTTGTCCGACCTGAGCACCGCCGGGGCGCCCCGGGCGGCGACGAGGTCCTCGAGGTGGGCGGTGAGTCGGTCGGCGGTAATCGAGCGCTCCACGAGCCCGCCGATGCACTCCCGGGTGTGTTCGTCGACGATCGAGCAGATCTTGATCGGTCGTCCGTGCTCGTCGGCGTCGAACTGGAAGTCCACCGCCCACACCACGTTCGGCGCGTCCGCCGTCGGCGCGTCGACGGTCGAGGACCCGACGCGCTTGCGTCGACGCCGCTGCGGGACCCGGAGCCCTTCGTCACGCCACAGGCGTTGGATCTTCTTGTGGTTCACCACCCACCCCTCGGCGCGGGCGTCGTGATACGCCCGCCGATACCCGTAGCGGGGATGGTCCTTCGCCCAGGCGCGCAGCCACTCCCTGAGCGCCCGATCCGGGTCCGCGACCGTGTCGCCCTTGAGCGGTCGCCGGTACGCGGAGCGGCTCAGCCCGACCAGACGGCACGCCATCCGTTCGCTCACCCGCAACTTGCCCTTGAGGTGATCGACGGCGGCGCGGCGCCTGTCCGGGCTTAGAAGTTTCCCTCAGCCAGCTCCTTGAGCGCGGCCTTCTCCAGCTCCGCTTCCGCGAGCAGACGCTTCAGGGTCGCGTTCTGCTTCTCCAGCTCCTTCAGGCGCTTTGCGTCGTCGGCCTTGAGGCCGCCGTACTGGTTCCGCCACCGGTAGTACGTCTGCTCGGACACCCCGAGCTCCCGGCACACCGCCGCGACGTCCTGACCATCGGCGAGCATCCTGTCGGCCTGCCCGAGCTTACGGACGACCTGCTCGGGGGTGTGACGCTTCCTGCTGTTCGTCATGATCTGACCAGTCTCCCTGCCCGCGACCGCGGGCAACAGGACGACTCTCATAACGACTGGACCTACGAAACGGGGTCAGCCCAGGGGAGACCTTTGCGTGGTGCGCCATCTCGCTGCCCTGGTCCCTTACCAGCGAGGTCTGCATCATCCGGGGCAGCTCGGTGAAGTACTCGATCACCGCGTCCGCGGGGGCCCTCGGCGTGTTTCGAGGGCAGGGCGAGCGGGCCGGTGAACCCGCTCATCCGCTCCACCAGCGTCGCCGCGCACGAGGACCCGTTCTTCCCGATGATCAGGTCGCCCTCCCAGTGCCCGGGTACCCGCCGCTTCGCCGCGTCCTCGCCACGCTCCGCGATCGGGACCATCCCCACGATCGGCCCGCCTCGGGAGCGGCCGTGCGTGCGGGGCCGGCGCTTGGTCCGTTTGGACTGCAAGAAGATCCCACGCTTGGCGAGTTCTCCGCGGGGGATCGCGTAGATGTACTGGTAGATCGCTTCTCCGCTGACGGTGCGGCCCTGAGCGTCGGGAGAGTTCGCCATGCGTTCAACGGTCGGGTCTGCGGCCTCCAGACGCAAGCGACCCGCGATCTCGTTCGGCATCCATGACGCTGCGAGGTCGGCGTTGACGCGGGCCTCGAGTACCGGGTCCTTTGCCACTTTCCGGACCTGTGGGCGAGAGCGCTGGCGTTGCGCTTTCACGTCCGCGGTCACGGCTTGATAGCCGCGCGTCTTCGTCGAGTTCGGTCGAAGCTCTCTGGAGACCACCGAAGGGCATCTACCCAGGTGAGACGCGATCTTCCGGACTCCCCACCCGGCCTTCGATCCCGTCGAGATCTCCATCCGCTCCGTGAACGTGAGTCGCCGCCGCACCATCCCAGGCCTCCTCGCCTCGAGCCCCCACCGACCGGGAGTGTTGCTACGACGCTATGACACCACCAACCGACAGTCATCTCTTGCCGATTTACATCCAGCCGACGACCTGAATGAAGCCAGCAGCCGAATGCACTCGACGGTCTACGTCGAAGTCGTGGTCTGGTCCAGGTCTCGGCGTCCCTTGCGGAGCCCGATTTCGTAGGCTGTAAAGGAAATGAGCGTCAGTGCGATTAACGGCAGCACGAACCACGCCATGGCTACGGTGAATCCCTCCAGTGCATCGTGCGCTGTGGCAGCCAGCACAAGGTATCCGGTGTAGGCGGCGTACAAAACCACGAACAAGCCGCCCTCCCAACGCGCCACCGCGAAGCCCGTGAACGCGATCGGCAGTAGTGCCACTGCGGCCGCCAGCATTACTGGGATATCGAAGGCCACTGCGGCGCCGGATACGGGAATGCCCTCAAGAGAGATGAGCGCGGTTAGTCCTAGCACTACCCCTATGTTGAAGATATTGCTGCCGACCACGTTGCCCACCGCTAGGTCGCGTTCACCGCGACGCACGGCAATGATGGACGTCGCCAGCTCGGGCAGCGATGTCCCGACAGCCACAACGGTCAGTCCGACCACGAGGCTGCTTACGCCCAACGTGGTGGCTATGTTCACTGCTCCTTCCACGAGCAGCGTGGCACCGGCGACCAGCAACGCGACCCCCAGCAGCACAAAGAAGAGCGACCTGCTGACCGAGGCGCCTAGCGCAGCCCCTTCCTCGTCGGCTGGATCGACGGTTGCCGAATCTCCTGTCCCTTCCCGGGCATTCACCGCGGTCTTGGCGTCCCGCCGACTAATCACCACGGACATTATGGTGTGGACCACCACACCGAAAAATAGTATCAGCCCGTCCACCGCACTGATCCTCCCATCCAGGGACACAAGGAGCAGTAGAACTGACAAGACGACCATCAGGGGCAGGTCAAAGCGGATCAGCCTCCGCTTTACAGCGAGGGGAACGACCAGCGCGGACAGTCCCAGGATGAGCAGGACATTAATGATGTTGCTGCCAACCGCATTGCCCACGGCAAGCCCCGGTTCATCACGCAGTACAGCACCGACGCTCACTGCGAACTCGGGTGCCGACGTCGCCGCTGACACTACGGTGAGACCGATCACCAATGACGAAATCCCGAAACGTCCGGCCAGTGCTGACGCCCCACGCACCAGAAATTCCCCACCCAAGACCAGCAGCACCAGTCCGGCCACGATCCGTCCAATATCAAGCGCATCCATGAGTAGGAGTGTACGGACCACAGTTCAGGCCCTGCCACGAGCACCCGCTGACCTCGAGATTTCACTGGGGTGTGGTCTCGACGGGTGGGCGTCATAGAGAAAGGTGCTCCTGGCCTGGGATGATACGGGGTGTCGAGTCTCGTAATCCCTGGCCGGAAGGAGCACCTTTCAGGTGTCCCACCCTACCGTGTTCTTCTACCCCCGCCCGCGTGTGGACGTCGCTGAGGTCCCGGCGGCCTCGCATGCGGGCGCGGTGCTGCTGACCGACACGATCCACGCCACCGGCCTCGCCTCTTCGCTGCGTGAAGCGTTGGGTTCATGGACGAAACCGCTGGCCGAGCATCACGCCTCCAAGGTCCTGCTGGACCTCGCGATGACTCTCGCGGTGGGCGGGGAGGTCGCCCGTGACACCGACCTGCTGCGGTGCGAGCCGGGCCTGTTCGGTGACGTCGCCTCGGCCCCAACGATCTCCCGCACGCTCACCACCCTCGCTGAGGACGCGCCCGCCGTGATGACCGCGATCGCCAGGGCTCGCAGGACCGCGCGCGAGCAGGCCTGGGCCCTGGCCGGCGAGCATTCCCCGGCCGAGGGGACGAGCGCGAAGACCCCGCTGGTCATCGACCTCGACGCCACCCTGATCAACGTCCACAGTGAGAAGGAGCAAGCCGCCCCGACGTTCAAACGCGGCTTCGGCTACCACCCTCTGTACGCGTTCCTGGACCACGGCAGCGAAGGAACCGGGGAACCGCTCGCGATCCACCTTCGCCCCGGCAACGCGGGCTCGAACACCGCCAGCGATCACATCGCCGTCACCCGTCTGGCCCTTGCGCAGCTCCCACCGGCCCTGCTGGGCCGGGGCGGGCGGGGATCGAAAAAGGTCCTGATTCGCACCGACGGGGCCGGCGGCCCCAAGGACTTCGCGGGCTGGCTGGAGCGGCAGCGTCTGGCCTACTCAGTCGGGTTCACCCTCCCCGCGAACACTCCTGACCTGTTGGAACGTATTGATGAGGCGAAGGCGTGGACTCCTGCCTACGACACCGACACCGAAGGGATCCGCGATGGGGCATGGGTCGCGGAACTGACCGGACTACTGGACCTGCCCGGGTGGCCCCCGGAATGCGGGTAACCGTAAGGAAGGAACGCCCCCACCCCGGAGTGCAGCTACGGATCACCGATCACAAAGGGATGCGGATCACTGCGTTCGCGACCAACGCCCCACGCGGCCAGCTTCCAGTGCTGGAGCTGCGTCACCGCCGCCGCGCGCGCTGCGAGGACCGGATCCGCAACGCCAAGGACATGGGCCTGATGAAGTTCCCGCTGCAGGGATTCGCGCAGAACCAGGTCTGGTGCCAGATCGTCCAGCTCGCCGGCGTCATCGTCGCCTGGATGCAGGCCATCGCGCTGGCCGGCCATGATGCACGTCGCTGGGAGCCCAAACGGTTTCGCGCACGGTTGTTCGAGATCCCCGCGACCATCGTGCGCCGCTGTCGGCACAAGATCCTGCATTCGAGGCTCATCGCATTTGAGGGTGTAGCAAGGGTCTGAAGCCGCCTGATTCGAGGAGGCTGCGGGCGATGTAGTTGGTGAGGTTGCGGAAGCCGAGGGCGGAGCCGCGCAGGTGTTCGAGCCGGCCGTTGATCGCCTCCGTCGGACCGTTGCTGGTGCCCAGTCGCTCGAAGAACGCCAGCACGTCGGCGGCGCGTTTGGTCAGTGTCCGGCCGAGCTTGCCCAGTTCCTCGAGGGTGTCGGGGACCTTCTTGCTCAGCGCCGCGATCACCTTCTCCATCTTGGCCTTAGCCTTTGCGCGGTCGAATTCTCGATACGCGGCGACCATGGCCTGGTAGATCTCCCAGGCCGCTTCGACCGCGGCGTGCTTCTCGTGGGCGAAGAGGACGCTGAGGTGTTCTTTTTGGCGGTCGGTCAGCAGGCTCATCCCGGTGTGGAGGGTGCGGCGCAGTTCGGCGCAGTTGCGTCCGGCAGAGTGGTGTACGAATCCCGCAGCACGTTGACTCCGGTTGGCGTGTCGACCGCGAAGTAGAAGCGGTCACCGCGGGAGGCTTTCGAGGAAACTCTCACATCCCACTCGAAAGGGACACCCGCGATGACCGCTCCCCACGATATCGACCCCCAGGCGTTTCTGTCCGATCTGCTCACCCAGGCCTCGCCGGACTTGATGCGTCAGATGCTCACCACCTTCATCAATGCCCTGCTGTCGGCCGAGGCTGACAGCGTGTGCGGCGCCGCCTACGGCGCCCGCTCGGATGAGCGCACCAACCGGCGTAACGGCTACCGGCACCGGGACCTGGACACCCGCGCCGGCACCATCGACGTCGCGATCCCGAAACTGCGCGAAGGCACCTACTTTCCCGACTGGCTCCTGGAGCGGCGCCGCCGCGCCGAGGCAGCGCTGACCACGGTGGTCGCCACCTGCTACCTGCTCGGCGTCTCCACCCGCCGGATGGACAAACTGGTGCAGACTCGGCATCACGGGCCTGTCGAAATCGCAGGTCTCAGAGATGAGTAAAGACCTGGATGCGCAGGTCGAAGCGTTCCGCACCCGGCCGCTCGATGCTGGGCCGTATCGGTTTGTCGCCGCCGACGCGCTCGTGCTCAAAGTGCGTGAACACGGCCGGGTCGTCAAGGTCGCCGCCATGGTCGCCACCGGCATCAACAACGACGGCTACCGCGAGATCCTCGGCCTGCAACTGGGCACCGCGGAGACCAGGGAGGGGTGGCTCGGGTTCTTCCGTGATCTGGCTGCCCGCGGCCTGTCGGGGGTGGAGCTGATCACCTCCGATGCCCATGCCGGGCTGGTCGAAGCGGCCGGGGCGGTGTTCGGGACGGCGCAGTGGCAGCGCTGCCGCACCCACTACGCGGCCAACCTGATGGCGGTGTGCCCGAAGTCGCAGTGGCCCGCGGTGAAAGCGCTGCTGCACAGCGTCTACACCCAGCCCGACGTCGAGGCGGTGATCGCCCAGTACGAGCACATGATCGACAGCCTGGCCACCCATCTGCCGGCCGCTGCCGAGCACCTCGAGGGCGCCCGCGATGAGGTGCTCACGTTCACGAAGTTCCCGAAGGAGGTGTGGAAGAAGATCTGGTCGAACAACCCGAACGAACGGCTCAACAAGGAGATCCGGAGACGCACCGACGTCGTCGGCATCTTCCCCAGCCGAGTCGCGGTGATTAGACTCCTCGGCGCGGTGCTGGCCGAGCAGCACGACGAATGGACCGAATCACGGCGCTACATGAGCCTGGAATTGCTGACCGCGACCGACACGATGCTCGCCGAAGCAGCCGCGAAAGCCGCGGCTGAACAAGCCGCCCTACAGGTCAGCGACACCATGACCGACGACCCCGGCCACGCGGCACTCGCCGCCTGACAACCCACCCGACCACGAGGAACCCGACAAAGCCTCGATACACCACTCAAAAGGACTTGACCATGGCTATGCCCGAGACCGACCTGCTGCGCATCGGCCGCTGGTGCCGTGAACGCGTGCCCGAGCACCTGTGGGATCAGGTGAGAGTAGAAGCCGAGATCGCCGACCGGCACGTCACGATCATCGAGACGCGGCCGCCGTGGGACGGGCAGGGCGACTGGACGCGGTTCCCGGTCGCGCGCCTGCGATACACCGTCAAGACCGGCCAGTGGAGCATCTACTGGCGTGACCGGCACATGAAGTTCCACGAGTACACGAAGAGGCGCCCGACGAAGAACGTCCAGAGTCTGCTCGACTACATCGGCAGCCACCAGGATCCGATCTTCTGGGGCTGAGAGCTCCCACGGCCGTGTCGGTACTCACCGCTACGGTCGGGAGTATGAGCGAAGAGCAATGGGATGAAGCGGCCTTCCGCGCATCGATCCCGGCCGCGCGCGAGAAGGTTGAGTTTGCCGCAAGGTTCTGCGAGATCGGCCCCTCACAGCCCCGCTGGGATAGTCACCGTCCCGTCGTCGAGTTGATCTTCTACCTCTGCAAGCTCGACTACGACATCAAGGTGCTCCTGCTGCCTTCCTGACCGATTGAAGCGCCCTGGGTTTGTTGGAGACTCCTGACCTTGGAAACGAGGATGGAGTTATGCCGAAAGAGCAGACAGCGGGGAAGCCGACGACGCGTCGGTATTCGCCGGAGGAGAAGGCCGCGGCGGTCCGGATGGTGAGGACGCTGCGTGCCGAGCTGGGGACCGAGCATGGGACCGTCAATCGGGTCGCGACGCAGCTCGGGTACGGGGTCGAGTCCGTGCGGATGTGGGTCAAGCAAGCCGACATCGACGACGGCGTCACCTCTGGCGTGAGCAGCGCTGAGGCGCGGCGGGTGCGTGAACTGGAGCAGGAAGTCCGGGAGTTGCGGCGGGCCAACGAGGTCCTCAAGCGTGCTGCGTCTTTCTTCGGGGCGGAGCTCGACCGCCACTACCGGAAGTAGTCGCGTTCATCGACGCGAACAAGGATGACCTGGTCGACGCTCGCCGGCTCGGAGTCGAGCTCATCTGCAGGCTGCTGCAGGTGGCTCCGAGCAGCTACTACGCCGCCAAGACCCGCGCCCCCTCGGCTCGCGCGGTGCGGGACGAGGAGCTGATCCCGCAGCTGGTCGAGCTCTAGGAGACGAACTACCGCGTCTATGGAATCCGCAAGCTCTGGAAAGCCGCCGGCCGGGCGGGGATCATGATCGGCCGAGATCAGACGGGCCGGCTCATGCGCGCCGCAGGGATTAAGGGCGCGACCAGGTCGAAGCGGGTGAAGACGACCCGGCCAGATCCGACCGCGGCGCGGCACCCGGACCTCGTGAAGCGGGAGTTCACCGCGCCTGCCCCGAACCGGCTCTGGGTCACCGACCTGACGTTCGTGCCGACGTGGGCCGGCGTCGCGTACGTCTGCTTCATCGTCGACGCGTTCTCCCGGATGATCGTCGGGTGGCGGTGCGCGTCACACATGCGCACCGAGATGGTCCTCGACGCGATCGAGATGGCCCGCTGGTCCCGCGGCGCTCGCCACGAGGACCTGCGCTGCCACAGCGACGCGGGGTCTCAATTCACCTCCATTCGCTACGGCGAACGCCTCGCCGAGATCGGAGCGACACCGTCGATCGGGACCGTCGGGGACAGCTATGACTGTCAGTCTCTGAGGGCCGGATTCCGCGAGGATGAGGAAGTCCTGGCCGTGGTGCTCTGACCCATCTCTACGATTGACCCACATGGTGTCTTGGCGTTGATCTGTCGGGCCCGCGGCCGGGCACGTACGACCACTGCCGCCGGTCCGGGCGTGACCTGATAGGAGCCTGGAGCATTTTCGTGACCGTGTCCCCGTGACAGTCCTGTCCGCCCACCGGCGTCGGTGCCGCCCCCGCACCCGTAGCCGAAGGACAGCCTCGTACATGAGCCAGATCGCCCCCACCCGTTCCGGTCACGTCGTGATCGGCGTGGACACCCACAAGCACATCCACGTGGCCGCCGTCATGGACTCGATCGGTGGGATTCTCGCGACCGGCACGATCGCCACCGACCGTGCCGGTTACCAGCAGCTACTGGAATGGGCCGCGGACTACGGCACCATCATCGCGTTCGGCATCGAGGGCACAGGCTCCTACGGGGCTGGTCTGGCCTCGTACATCCGTCGCCAGGGGCACAAGGTCGTGGAAGTCTCGCGCCCAGACCGACGCCTGCGTCGGTTGAACGGGAAGTCCGACACCTTGGACGCTGAGAACGCGGCCCGCGCAGTCCTGGTCAAGTCCCTGGAAGTGGTG
>NZ_JXSP01000103.1:0-1140 GCF_000946635.1 Micrococcus sp. MS-ASIII-49 | reverse complement strand
CCCCCGCCGTGCCGGCGGCCGCACCGGCCTGCCACGACGACGGCCCCGCCTCCCGGTGCCCGGGTGGCGGGGCCACGGCGCGTCCGGGGCCGTCAGACCATGGCCAGGGTCAGACCCGGGCGGCGCAGGATCGCGCCGACGTCCGCGAGGAAGCGCGAGCCCTGCTCGCCGTCCACGAAGCGGTGGTCGAACGAGAGGGACAGCGTCATGACGTCCCGCAGGGCGATCTCGCCGCGGTGCTCCCACGGCATCCTCCGGACCTGGCCGATCGCGATGATCGCCCCCTCACCCGGGTTGATGATCGGGGTGCCCGCGTCCACGCCGAACACCCCGACGTTCGTGAGCGTGAAGGTGCCGCCGGCCAGATCCGCCGGGGACAGCCGCCCCTCGCGGGCGAGGCCCGTGAGATCGCGGATGGCGTCGGCCAGCTCCCTCAGGCTCATCGCCTGGGCGTCCTTGACGTTCGGCACCATCAGCCCGCGGGGGGTGGCGGCGGCGAAACCGAGGTTCACGAAGTTCTGCTGGACGATCGTCCCGGCGGCCTCGTCCCACCGGGCGTTGACGTCCGGGGTGCGCTCCATCGCCACGAGGCACGCCTTGGCGGCGAGCGTCATGGGCGTGAGCTTGACGTCCCGGAACTCGCGGGAGGCCTTGAGCTCGGCGAGCAGCTCCATGGTCTCGGTGACGTCCACCTGCAGGAACTCGGTCACGTGCGGGGCGGTGAACGCGGACTGCACCATGGCCGCCGCGGTCGCCTTGCGCACGCCCTTGACCGGCACGGCCTCCGTGCGCGGGCGGCCGCCCAGGGTGCGGACGCCCCCGGTCGAGCCCGACTCGGCGCCGGACTGCGGCGGCGCCGCCGCGGCCGCGGGCTGCCCGCCCCCGGCCAGGAACGCCTCGACGTCCGCGCGGGTGATGACCCCGCCCACACCCGTGCCGGTGACCTGCTCCAGATCCACGCCCGCGCGGCGCGCGTACAGGCGCACGGGCGGAGTGCACCGGGGTCGCTCGCCCGGGGCCGGCTCGTGGGCCGCGTCCGCGCGGTCCGGCTCGGCGGCCTCGGGCTGCGGGCGCCCGGCGCCGGCGGGGGCCGCCTCCGACGTGGACGGCGCCTGTCCGCGGGCGGGGTCTGACAATGGC
>NZ_JXSP01000102.1:0-17490 GCF_000946635.1 Micrococcus sp. MS-ASIII-49 | reverse complement strand
GCGGAGCCGCGCCGCGCACGGCGGCCGGGCTTGCCGGTGTCCGGCGCGGCGCCGTAGCCGACGAGGGTGGGCACGCGGCCGTCACCCTCGGCGGGCCCGCCGACGTCGGACTCGGCGCCCTCGAGGGTGAAGGTCACCAGGGGCGCACCGACCTCGAGGGTCTCACCCTCGGCGCCGTGCAGGGCCGCGACGACGCCCGCGAACGGGCTCGAGACCTCGACCACGGCCTTGGCCGTCTCGACGTCGGCGAGCACCTGGTTCACGCTCACCGCGTCGCCCTCGGCCACGCGCCACGTCACGATCTCGGACTCGGTCAGGCCCTCGCCGAGGTCGGGCAGGCGGAAGGTCTTCTGGCTCATCGGGTCTCCTCCCCGGCGTTCTGGGCCGCGAGGAACTGCTCGGCGGTCTCGGGGGCGGCGAACGCGTCCACGGAGTCCAGCGAATTCGGTCGGCCCAGAGCACGGTCCAGGCCGTCGAGGATGCGGTCGAGGTCCGGCAGGTGCAGGTGCTCGAGCTTGGACGGCGGGTAGGGCACGTCCATGCCGGTGACGCGCACCGGCGGGGCCTCGAGCCAGTGGAACGCGCGCTCGGCCACCGTGGCCACGAGCTCGGCGCCGAGGCCGCCGGTGCGGGAGGCCTCGTGCGCCACGACGAGCCGGCCGGTGCGCCGCACCGAGGACTCGACGAGGCCGGTGTCCAGCGGGGACAGGCTGCGCAGGTCGACCACCTCGACCTCGACGCCCTCCTCGGCCGCCACCTCGGCGGCCTGCAGGGCGGTCTTCACGAGCGGGCCGTAGGCCACGAGCGTGGCGTCACGGCCCTCGCGCAGGATGCGGGCCGGGCTCATCGGCGGGATCGCGACGTCCAGGTCCACGTCGCCCTTGTCGTGGTAGCGACGCTTGGGCTCGAGGTAGACCACCGGGTCCTCCGAGGCGATCGCGGCGCGGATGAGGTCGTACCCCTCCTGTGGGGAGGACGGGGAGACCACGCGCAGGCCCGCGGTGTGCAGGAAGTAGGCCTCGGGCGACTCGGAGTGGTGCTCCGGGGAGCCGATGCCGCCGCCGAAGGGGATGCGGATGGTGACCGGCATCGGCACGGCGCCGCGGGTGCGGGCACGCAGCTTGGCCAGGTTCGCCACGATCTGGTCGAACGCCGGGTACACGAAGCCGTCGAACTGGATCTCGACGACGGGCCGGTAGCCGCGCATCGCCAGGCCGATGGCCGTGCCCACGATGCCGGACTCGGCCAGCGGGGTGTCGAGCACCCGGTCCTCGCCGAACTCGGCCTGCAGGCCGTCGGTGATGCGGAACACGCCGCCGAGGGCGCCGATGTCCTCGCCCATGAGCAGGACCTTGGGGTCGTCGGCCAGGGCACGGTGCAGGCCGCGGTTGATCGCACGGCCGAAGGTCATGCGCTCGCTCACGCGCCCGCCTCCTCGTCGTCGAACTGCTGCAGGTAGAGGGCGTGCTCGCGGCGCTGCCGCTCGAGCTCCTGGTGGGGCTCAGCGTAGATCTCGTCGAAGAGCCTGTCCGCGCCGTCCTCCTCGAGCGCCTCGAGGGCGCGGCGGACCTCGGCCGCCAGCTCGTCGGCCTCGGCCTGGGCCTGTGCGAGCACGGCGTCCACGTCCACATCGAGGGTGCGCAGGTGCGCCTCCACGCGGGTCAACGGGTCACGGGCCTTCCAGGCCTCGAGCTCGGCGTCGTCCCGGTAGCGGGTGGGGTCGTCCGCGGTGGTGTGCGGGCCCATGCGGTAGGTGACGGCCTCGATGAAGGTGGGACCGCCCCCGTCGGCCGCGCGCTCGACGGCGGCGCGGGTCGCGGCGAGCACGGCCAGGACGTCGTTGCCGTCCACGCGCATCGACGGGATGCCGAAGCCCCACGGGCGGTCCGCGATGCTGCGGCGGGTCTGCAGGCGCACGGGCTCGGAGATGGCCCAGTGGTTGTTCTGGCAGAAGAACACCACGGGCGACTGGTACGAGGCGCTGAAGACCATGGCCTCGTTGACGTCTCCCTGGCTCGTGGCGCCGTCGCCGAAGTAGACGATCGTGGCGACGTCCGCCTGGTCCCGCTGGACGCCCATCGCATAGCCGACGGCGTGCAGGGCCTGCGCGCCGATGATGATCTGCTGGGTGGCCACCCGCGTCTCGTTCGGGTCCCAGCTCGAGAACGTGGAGCCGCGCCACACCCGCAGCAGGTCCAGCGCGGGGACGCCGCGCAGCAGGGCCACGCCGTTCTCGCGGTAGGACGGGAAGACGAAGTCGTCCGGGCGCAGCGCGACGGCGGAGCCCACCTGGGCGGCCTCCTGGCCCAGCAGCGGCGGCCACAGGGCCAGCTCGCCCTGACGCTGCAGGTGCGTGGCCTCGACGTCGAGGCGACGGACCACGGCCATCTGGCGGTACAGCGCGGCGAGGGCGTCGGCGTCGACGTCCTCGATCCACGGGTCGAGCTCCGGCTGCGGACGGCGGCGGCCCTCCGCGTCGAGCACCTGGAGCATCACGGCCTCGGCCGGGCCCGCCGGGGGCGGAGAGCCGGCGGACTGTCCGCCGGTGGGACGGGTGTGGTCCACGAGGGTCACTGCACTGCCTTCCGATCGACGCCCACGGTGCGGGGCGAGGGAGTTGTACGCATGCGCGAGCAGGGGTGGAGCGCGCGGCGTCTCGGTGGTGTGATTGTAATCACTCCAGTGTGATCTGCGCCACTCTCCCGGGCCGCCGCGCGAGGGCAGGGTGTCAGGCGCGGCGCAGCAGCACGTCGACGGCGGCGTCGAGGTAGGCGTCGACCTGGCCCTCCTCGTAGCCGGCGGCACCCTCCGCCTCGCCGAACGACGCGCGGCGCACGTCGTCCGCGGTCAGCCCGCCCTCGGCGTCGGGATCCGTCGAGCCCTCCGCGCCGGCCAGGGTGACGCGCAGGCGGTCCACGAGCGCGTCCACCTGGTCCACGTCGTAGCTCACAGCGTCCGCGCGGGAGGGGCGGCGGAAGCGCTCCGCCGGGGCCCGATCGGCGCGGGCCACGAGTTCGGCCACGCGCTCCTCGAGGTCCGCGGCCCAGTCCTCGTCCCCGCGCTCGGCGACGAAGGCCTGACGCTCGGCGGCGGCCAGCTCCTCCTCCAGACGGTCCAGCTCGTCGTCCACCTCGTCGGTGGCGTAGCCGCCGTTGACGGTCGCGAAGCGGGCCTGGCGCACCTCCTCCGCCGTCAGCGGGGCACCGCCGTCGCGCGCCTCACGGGCACGCGCCATGAAGGCGTCCACGTGGGTGGTCTCGTAGCCGATCTCGTCCTGCTCGACGAGCTCGAAGACCGGCTCGGTGTCCGGGGTGGTGCGGGGGGTCATGGGCGTCTCCTGCGGTGCGGGTCCCGGACGTGCCGGGTCGAGGGGTGGATCAGGTCAGGGGCAGCGCCAGCACGGTGTAGGCCACCGGCGAGGCGAACACGAGGGAGTCCAGGCGGTCCATCACGCCGCCGTGGCCGGGCAGGGCGGAGGACATGTCCTTGATGCCGAGCTCACGCTTGACCATGGACTCGGAGAAGTCCCCCGCGGTGGCGGCGGCGACGGTGGTCACGCCGAGGACGGCGCCGACCCACCACGGCTGGCCGACCAGCAGGGGGACGGCGACGACGCCCACCAGCACCGAGCCCGCCAGGGAGCCGGCCAGGCCCTCCCAGGACTTCTTGGGGCTGATGCGCGGGGCGATCGGGGTGCGGCCGAAGCGGTAGCCCACGATGTAGCCGAACGTGTCGTTGGAGACCACCATCAGCAGCAGGACCGCCACCATGCGGTGCCCCAGCGGCTCGTCCAGGAGCGCCGCGGCGAAGGAGAGCAGGAACGGCGCCCACAGCACGATGAACACGCCCGCGAGCATGAACTGGCCCGCCGGACGCCGGCGCGTCAGCGCCGTCCACACGGCCACCAGCGCCAGGCATGCCACCAGGGCGATGAACAGCGCGGGCACCCCCCACCGCCACGCGGTGAGCGGCAGGACCGCCGCGGCCACCCAGAGCGGGGGCCGCGGCACGTCCAGGCCGATGCCGCGCACCGCCGTCGCGATCTCGGACACCGCGCCGACCAGCAGGGCGACCACGAGCACGACCAGCAGCCAGTCGAGCCAGAAGAGGCCGACCAGGGCCGTCGCCAGCAGCCCCACCCCCACGAGGACGGCGGACTTGAGGTCGCGGCCGCCGCGCGGGGGTGCGGGCGAGGTGGACACGGCGGAGGTCATGGGGCGAGCGCGGACGGCGGGAGGCTCAGACCTCCAGCAGCTCCTGCTCCTTGTTCTTGGCCATCTCGTCGATGAGCTCGACGTGGCGTTTGGTGAGCGCGTCCAGCTCCTTCTCGCCGCGGGCACCCTCGTCCTCGCCGACCTCGCCGTCCTTGACGGCCTTGTCCATGGCCTCCTTGGCCTTGCGGCGGGCATTGCGCACGGAGATCTTGTGCTCCTCCGCCTTGGACTTGACCAGCTTCACGTACTCCTTGCGGCGCTCCTCGGTCAGCTCCGGCATCACGATGCGGATGACCTTGCCGTCGTTGGACGGGTTCGCGCCGACCTCGGACTCGGACAGCGCCTTCTCGATGTTGCGCAGGGCCGACTGGTCGAACGGGGTGATGAGCAGCGTGCGGGCGTCCGTGGTGGTGAAGGACGCCAGCTGCTGCAGCGGGGTGAACGAGCCGTAGTAGTCGACCATCACCTTGGAGTAGAGGCCCGGGTTGGCGCGGCCCGTGCGCACGGAGGCGAAGTCCTCACGCGTGGCCTCGATGGTGCGGTCCATCTGCTCTTCGGCGGACTGCAGGGTCTCCTGGATCACGGTGTCTCCTCGGTGTGGTGGAACAGGTCTGCCGCCATCCTACGCGGCGCGCCTCAGACGGTGACGGTGGTGCCGATCGGCTCGCCGAGCAGGGCGCGGGTCACGTTGCCCGGGCCCTCCATGCCGAACACGCGCATGTCCAGGTCGTTGTCCTTGCACATGGTCATGGCGGTCAGGTCCATCACGCGGATGTTCCGCAGCAGCGCCTCGTCGTAGGTCAGGTGCGTGAGACGCTCGGCGGTGGGGTCCTTCTTGGGGTCCGCGGTGTAGACGCCGTCCACGCCGGACTTGGCCATCAGGACCTCGTCCGCCCCGACCTCGAGGGCACGCTGGGCCGCCACGGTGTCCGTGGAGAAGTAGGGCAGGCCGGTGCCTGCGCCGAAGATCACGACGCGGCCCTTCTGCATGTGGCGGATGGCGCGCAGCGGGATGTAGGACTCCGCCACCTGCTCCATGTGGATGGCGGACTGCACGCGCGTGGTGACCCCGGCCTGGATGAGGAAGTCCTGCAGGGCCAGGCAGTTCATCACGGTGCCGAGCATGCCCATGTAGTCGGCGCGGCGGCGGTCCATCCCGTTCTCGGACAGCTCCGCGCCACGGAAGAAGTTGCCGCCGCCGACGACGATCGCGATCTCCACCTGGTCCGCCGCGGCGGCGATCTGCTCGGCGATGCCGCGGACGGTCTCCGGGTCCACGCCGATCTTGCCGCCGCCGAACACCTCGCCCGAGAGCTTGAGCAGCACGCGACGGCGGCCGGTGTCGTCCGAGGTCTGCGGGGCGTGGGCGGTGGTCGGGTCCTCGGGGGCGCGGTTCGTCTCCATGGGAAGCATCTCCTGGTCGGTGGGGGTCGGGCCGGAGACGGCCGTGGGGCCGTCCGGGGGCGGACACGCGGACGGGGTGGCCGCCCGGTCGGGGCGGCCACCCCGTCATGCGATGGTCGTCGGCGCCGTCCGGCGCCGGAGTGGACCTCGGGTCGCTCCCGATCCTACGCCCCCGCGGGGCGTGGACCGGGAGCGGCCGGTCCGGGTGCGGCGGTCAGTTGCCGACGCGGAAGCGGGCGAACCCGGTGACGTTGGTGCCGGCGTCGGAGGCGACCTTGCCGACGGTCTGCTTCGGGTCCTTCGCGAACGGCTGGTCCACGAGCACGATCTCCTTGAAGAAGCCGGTCATGCGGCCCTCCACGATCTTCGGCAGGGCCTGCTCCGGCTTGCCCTCGGCACGGGCGGTCTCATCGGCGATGCGACGCTCGTTCTCGACGGTCTCGGCCGGCACGTCCTCACGGGTGAGGTACGTGGGCGAGTAGGCCGCGACGTGCACGGCGATGTCGTGCGCGGCGGTCTTGGCCTCGGCGGAGTCGGCGTCCACGGCGAGGAGCACGCCCACCTGGGCCGGCAGGTCCTTGGAGGTCTTGTGCAGGTAGGCGTCCACGTAGGCGCCCTCCACGCGGGCCAGGCGGCGCACGGCCACCTTCTCGCCCAGCAGGGCGCCCTCCTCGGTCACGTAGTCGCCCAGGGTGCGGCCCTCGTGCTCGGAGGCCAGCAGGCCGTCGACGTCGGTGGCGCCGGAGGCGACGGCGGCGCGCAGCACCACGTCGCCCAGGGCGATGAACTTGTCGGCCTTGGCCACGAAGTCGGTCTCGCAGTTGAGCTCGATCATGACGCCGACGCCGTTCTCGACGGTCGCGGCCACGAGGCCCTCGGCGGCCGAGCGGCCCTCGCGCTTGGTGGCGCCCTTGAGGCCCTTCACGCGGATGATCTCGATGGCCTTCTCGGCGTCGCCGTCGGCCTCGTCCAGAGCCTTCTTCACGTCCATCATGCCGGCGCCGGTGCGCTCGCGCAGGGCCTTGATGTCAGCAGCGGTGTAGTTCGCCATGCTCGTTCGGTCCTTCCCGTGGTGTGGGTTGTGCGGGATGTTCGGGGTCTGATCCGGTCCGTCGGCCCGGCCGGGTGAGGCCGGGCCGACGGACCGGCCGGGATCACTCGCCCTGCGGGGCGGCCTCGGCGGCGGGGGCCTCGGCCCGCTCGGCCGGCGCCTCGGCAGCGGGGGCCTCGGCCTGCTCGGCCGGTGCCTCGGCGGCGGGGGCCTCGGCCTGCTCGGCCTGCTGGGCGTTGTGCTGCTCGAGCAGCTCGCGCTCCCACTCGGCCATCGGCTCGGCGGCCGCCTGGCCGGACTTGCCGCCCTGGCGGGCGATCAGGCCCTCGGCGACCGCGTCCGCGACCACGCGGGTCAGCAGGTTCACGGAGCGGATGGCGTCGTCGTTGCCCGGGATCGGGTAGGCGACCTCGTCCGGATCGCAGTTGGTGTCCAGGATGGCGACGACCGGGATGCCGAGCTTCTGGGCCTCGTCGACGGCCAGGTGCTCCTTCTTGGTGTCCACGACCCACACGGCGGAGGGGGTCTTGGCCATGTTGCGGATGCCGCCGAGGTTGGCCTGCAGCTTCTCGAGCTCACGGTTGAGCAGCAGCAGCTCCTTCTTGGTGAACTGCGAGCCGGCCACGTCCTCGAAGTCGATCTCCTCGAGCTCCTTCATGCGCTGCACGCGCTTGGAGACGGTGGAGAAGTTGGTCAGCATGCCGCCGAGCCAGCGGTGGTTCACGTAGGGCATGCCCACGCGGCCGGCCTGCTCCGCGATGGCCTCCTGGGCCTGCTTCTTGGTGCCGACGAACAGGATGGTGCCGCCGTGGGCGACGGTCTCCTTGACGAACTCGTAGGCGCGGTCGATGTAGGACAGCGACTGCTGGAGGTCGATGATGTAGATGCCGTTGCGCTCGGTGAAGATGAAGCGCTTCATCTTGGGGTTCCAGCGGCGGGTCTGGTGGCCGAAGTGGACACCGGAGTCGAGGAGCTGGCGCATGGTCACGACGGGCATGACGTTCCCTTCTGTGGCAGCCGTGACACCCCGCGCTTCACGCGCGGGCGGTCTGCCGGTCGATTTCTTGACGGTTGGCGGCCGGCCCGGTCGGGCGGCCCCTGGCATCACGACGGCGGGCTGCCGGGCCCCACGAGCACCCGCGCCGACGCCCTCTCCAGGAGGACGGCGGGGACGGGACCGAGCGTGGGGGCTGGGCCGCTGGAGCGACCCACCGCGATGCGCGGAGTCGGTGTCCGGGGCACAGCACTGGGCCGGCCACAGGACACCGCTGAGGTGAATCCTACCCCAGGTGGGCGACCGCTCCCATCGCCGACTCCTGCACAGGGACCGGTGCGGCGGGCGCTCTCCACGATCGCACTGCGGGCCCGCCACGCGGCCGCCCGGGACGCCAGGCTGTCGCCATGACCCCACGCACCCACCTCCCCCGTCCGCTCCCGCGCCCGCACATCGCGGGGTGCGTCGCGGCGGCCCTGCTCGCCTGGCTCGTCCTCGCCTCGGGGGTGGGCGGCCTCGACGCCGTGCCGCGGGCCACGTCCGCACCGTCGGGGCGCGACGCGCTGCTGCTCGTCGCGGCGTCCCCGGCAGGTCCGGGATCGACGGCCGCGCCGGTCGCGTGGCACGCGCCCGTGGCCGGCGCCGCCCCGGATGACGTGCTCCGCGCGTTCGTCGCGCCCGAGCGACCGTGGGGTCGGGGGCACCGGGGCGTGGACCTCGCCGTGCCGTCCGGCGCAGCGATCCGGGCACCGGCGGCGGGCCGAGTCGTGTTCGCCGGGGTCGTGGTCGACCGCCCCGTGCTGACCCTCGAGCACGAGGACGGGACCCGCAGCTCGCTCGAGCCGGTGGAGGCGGATGTCGCCGTGGGGGCCGTCGTCGCCGCAGGCGACCCGGTGGGGCGACTGGCCGGGGCGCCACCCCACTGCACGCGGGCGTGCGTGCACTGGGGCGTGCGGGAGCCCGACGGCTGGCGGGTGGGGGACGCGGCCTTCGATCGCTACCTCGACCCGCTGGTGCTCATCGGCTGGAGCGGTCCGTCCGTGCTCTGGCCGCACGCCGCGCCGCACCCAGCGCGGCCGTGAGGTCCAGGAGTCGGCGAGCGGACTCGTCCCAGCTGAACCGGGCCGCCTGAGCGACGCTCGCCCGGGAGGCCGCGGCGAACTCGGCGGGGTCCTCGAGCTCCCGCACACGGGCCGCGAGCGCGGCCGCCCGGTCCCCCTCGAGCGGGACACCCCGGAAGGACGGGGTGCCCGCGCCGGCGATCTCGCGGAAGATCGGCAGGTCCGAGCACACCACCGGCGTGCCATGGGCCATCGCCTCGGCCACGGGCAGGCCGAAGCCCTCGGCGCGGGAGAGGGTGACGGCCGCGGTGGCCCGGCGGAGCAGGCGCACGTACTCGGCCTCGTCGGTGCCGTCGTGGAAGACCACGTCCGCGCCGGCGGCCCCCGCGGCGGCGCGGCGCGCGGCCAGCCGGGCCTCGAGCTGCCCGCGGCGCTCCGGGCTGATGCGGGAGAGCAGGTGCAGCGCGTAGCCCGGCAGCAGGGGCGCGGCCGCCACGAGGGACTCGATGTCCTTGTAGTCCATGAACGAGCCCATGTAGAGCAGCGTGCGGTCCGGGGTCTCGTCCGGGTCACGCGGCTCCGGTACCGTCTGCGCCGCATTGGCGATGACGTGGACCGGACGCCGGGTGAGGCGGTGCCGGTCGATGAGCTCCGCCGTCGTCCGGGAGACCGTGGCGACCGCGTCCGCGCGGTCGAGCAGGAGCCGCTGCGGGGTCTTGGTCAGGTGGTAGGCCCGCCACAGCCAGCGGATCGGCTCGGGCAGGTTCCGCGGCGGGGTGCGGTGCTCGTAGTAGATGAGGTCGTGGAGCGTGAGGATCAGCGCGTAGTCCCGCCCCCACGACCCCATGGTCTGCATGGGCGAGAAGACGACGTCCGGTCGCAGGCGCGCGACCTGACGGGCCACGAACGGCTCGCGTGGGGAGGTGGGGCCGGAGACGAGGTGCCACGGCACGCCGTCCGGGAGCAGGGCCAGCTGTCGTTCGTCCGAGATCAGCATCGCGACTTCGACCTCGACGTCGGCCCCCTCCGGGCCCGGCGCGTCGGTCCGGCGGGCGACCGCCTCGAGGAGGCTCGCGCCGTAGCGGGAGATGCCGTCGTGGAAGTCGGTGCGGGTGTAGCGGGCGTCCATCAGCAGGCGCAGGGGGCGGGAGGGGCTCACCCGCACCACGCTAGCGCCGCGCCGGAGAGGGGCGGGGACAGCCGCGCACGGTAGGTGCCGACCGGGGCGCGTCGAGCGCCGATCGGCCACCTGGACGTCATCCGAATTTCTGATTGCGTTTCGATAACGATCGTGTATCTTGATCACGGATCGGTTACAGCCGATCCGCCACACCGGGGCTTCCTCCGCGTCCTCGCGTACCCGGTCATCCGCACTGCTCGTCAACTCGCACCCGCGGTCCGGCCTCGTTCCGGGCATCGCCCGGAGGCACCGCCCTCATGGGCCGCAGGTCCTGTCCGGGAAGAAGATCCGATGTCCGTGACCTCCTCGCACGCCGCTGTGCGTCGCGCCCCCCGCACCGCCGCCGCCTCCGTGGCCCTCGCCCTGGGCGCCGCCGCCCTGACCGGCGTCGGCACCGTGTCCGTCGCCGAGACCGCCCAGGCCGCCGAGACCACCTACACCGTCCGCTCCGGCGACGGCTGGTGGATCATCGCCCAGCGCACCGGCGTCTCCATGTCCAGGTTGCAGTCGCTCAACGGCATGACCGCCGCGACCGTGCTGCATCCCGGCATGGTCCTCAAGACCTCCGGCACTGCCACCCCGACCCCGGCCCCGGCGCCGTCCACCTCGGGCTCGACCTACACCGTGCTGGCCGGCGACGGCTGGTGGATCATCTCCTACCGCACGGGGGTGTCCGCCTCGATCCTGCAGTCCATCAACGGCATGAGCTCCTCGACCATGCTCCACCCGGGGATGGTCCTGAAGACCACCTCGGTCTCCACCTCCAGCGCCCCTGCCCCTGCGCCGGCGCCCGCGTCCAAGCAGGCTGCCGTCGACTACGTGCGCTCCGCCGTCCGGAACCCGTCCTCCTATTACGTGTGGGGCGGCAACGGCCCCTCCGGCTTCGACTGCTCCGGCCTCACCCAGCAGGCCATGGCCCGGGCCGGCATCTCCATCCCGCGCCGCGCCGGCGACCAGTACCTCGCCGCGAAGTCCTACGTGCCGATCTCCCAGGCCCAGCCCGGCGACCTCGTGTTCTATGCGAACCAGTCCACCGGCCGCATCTACCACACGGCCATGTACATGGGCGGCGGCCAGCTCGCCCACGCCCTCAACGAGGACGCGGGCCTAGTGTTCACCTCCACGACGATCATGAAGTCCGACATGCTCGCGGTGGCCGCCCGCTACTGAGCACCGGCACGACGACGGCCCCCGGCCCGCGCCATACCGCGCGGCCGGGGGCCGTTTTCTGTAGGGCGTGCGGGACTTGAACCCGCGACCCAGGGATTATGAGTCCCCTGCTCTGACCGACTGAGCTAACGCCCCTCCCCCGCGGCATCGCGCGGGACCCGCCCATCCTACCGACGGGTCTCAGAGCATCGCGCGGACCTCGGCGGCCGTCGCGCCGCGGTAGAGGCGCTCGAAGATGTCCACCGTCTTCTGGGCGGAATGATGCAGGGCCTTCGCGTGGGACGCCTCGCCCATGGCGGCGCGGTCCGCGTCCGAGAGGTCGAGGATCCGGGCGATCCGATCGGCCAGGGCCACGTGGTCCCCGGGCGGGAAGAGGTGGCCGTTGACGCCCTCGTCCACGAGGTGGGGCAACGCGAGGGCGTCCGCGAGGACCACCGGGGTGGACGCGCTGAGCGCCTCGAGGGTCACGAGGGACTGCAGCTCCGCCGTGCCCGGCTGGCAGAACACGTCGGCGCGCAGGTAGGCCGCCCGCAGCTCCTCCTCGGAGACGTGGCCGCGCAGCAGGACGCGGTCGGCCACCCCCTCCTCGTCCACCGTGGCACGGATGCGGTCGCGCTGCTCGCCGTCGCCGACGATCTCGGCGTGCACGTCCAGGTCGGGGCGGGTGCGGGCCAGGTGCGCGATCGCACGGATCAGCACCTCCACGTTCTTCTCCACGGCCAGCCGCCCCACGAAGAGCACGACCGGATGGCCGGGATGGTCCACCCTCTCCCCCGGCTGCAGCTCGTAGGCGCTCGCGTCGATGCCGTTGGAGACCGGGAGAACGTTGTCCAGGCCGGCGTGCTCGGCCATGGCCTGCGCGGCGAGGGCCGTGGGGGTGGTGACCACCGCGCCCTTGCCCATGAGTCGACCCATGTCCTTCCACGACACCCGGGAGACGATGTCCAGGAACCACTGCGGGAACGGCAGGAACGGCTCGAGGTTCTCCGGCATGAAGTGGTTCGTGGAGACGATCCGGATGCGGCGCCGCTCGGCCTCGTTGATGGCGGCCTCGCCGATCATGTAGTGGCACTGGGCGTGCACGACGTCCGGCTGGACCTCGCGGTAGATGCGGCGGAAGGAGATCTTGGCATGCCGCGGGAGCACCACACGGTAGTACTCGTGCGTCGGCGCCGGCAGGGAGCGCAGCAGGTGCACGGTGGCCTCCGGCCGGTGCTCCACGGTGTCCGGGCCGGCGTCACTGCGCGGCATCACGACGTGGACCTCGTGGCCGCGCGCGTGCAGCGCCGTGGCGAGGCGGTGGCCGAAGGTGGCGGCCCCGTTGACGTGCGGCGGATAGGTGTCTGCGGCGATCAGCACCTTCAGGGGGCGGTCGGCGGCGATCCCGGGACGGTCGGACACGGCGGTACCTCTCTGTGGTGGCGATGGCACGACGGCGCCCGGCCCGTGCCGTGAGGATCGGCCGCGGGCACGGCGCGCGTCCCACGGTAGCAACCGTCGGCGCCGGCACGAGGATGCGCGAGGGGGTCAGCCCCGGCGGGACGGGTGCTCGCGCGGGTCCTGACCGTCCGCCCGCAGGCCGCGGGCCTTGCCCACCGCGCGCACGAGGTAGTCCCCCGCGGCGAGGATGTGCAGCAGGCAACCGGCGCCGACCAGAGCCAGGGCCACGCCGCTCCACGGGCCGCCGTCGACCCCCGGCACACGGGCGAGCAGCAGCAGGGGCGTGCCCACCAGCAGCAGCGCGGTGCGCACCTTGCCCAGGACCGTGACCGGCAGATCCGGGCTGCCGCCGAACAGCCACAGGCACACGGCGGCGAGCACGAGGTCCGGGATCGCGATGGCCAGGGCGAGCCAGAGCGGGGCGATGCCGGTGGCCACGAACGTCACGGCCACCACCAGCAGGGAGAGGCGGTCCGCCACCGGGTCGAGCCACCGCCCGACCGTGGAGATCATGTCGAACCGGCGCGCCACGTAGCCGTCCACCCAGTCCGTGCCGGAGAGCACCGCCAGGATCACGAACGCGTCCAGGTGCCGGCCGTCGACGGTGAGCCACACGAACACCGGGACCAGGGCGAAGCGGGCCAGGGTGATGAGGTTCGGCACGGTCAGCCAGGTGTCGCGGACGCGGTACTCGTGGCCCTCGCGCAGGCCGACGTCGATCACACGCATGGGTCGCTCCTCCAGGGTCCGCGGGCGGACGCCCCCGCCGGGCGCCCCACACGCCCAGCCTACCGACGCCGTCGCCCCTCCCCGCAGACGACGAGGCCCCGATCCGTGGGGATCGGGGCCTCAGGGGCCGGGGAGGGCGGGCACCCCCCCCCCGGGTCAGCGGCGGCAGAGGCGGCCGGCGAGCGCCACGAACGCGGCGGAGGAGGCGCCGAGCAGCGCGAGCGGCTGCCAGTTGTCCTTCACGTAGTCCTCGGCCTCGGCGGTCCGCTCCCCCGCGCGGGCGGCACCGGTGAACGGCGCGGTCTGCTCGGTGGCGTGTGCGGTCTCGGGGGTGACGCCGCGACCCTTGCGCTGCGCGGCGAAGGCCGCGAGCTGGCCCTTCACGCTGGTCTTCTCGTCCAGGCCGGAGCGGATGTCGCCCAGGTGGCGGCGGCGCAGGTCGGCACGGCGACGGATCTCCGCCTCGCTGGCGTCGGCGCGGTCCGGATGGGGAGCGGCCTCGCCGTTCTTGCGGGCCTTCTCGTTCTCCTCCTTCTCCACCTTCTTCCGCTCGGCCTCGCGGGCGGCCTCGACACGCTTGGCCTCGGCGCGCTCCGCCTTGAGGCGGTCGTACTCGGCCGGATCGAAGGCGTTGCCCTCCTTGAGGTAGCCGAGGTCGTACTCGAGGTTGCGCACGATCTCCTGCGGCACGAGCGGCATGGCGCCCTTGACCATCATGAGGCCGACGCCGGCGAAGATCAGGCCGAGCACGAGGAACGCCAGCGCCACCATCAGCGCCGGGAACCAGAAGGTCGGGTCGGCGAAGGCGCCGATCAGGGTCACCACGAGGGCGACCACCATGAGTGCGAGGAAGAACAGGCCCACCACCGCGATGCCGGCGCCGATGCCGGCCTTCTTGCCCTTCGCGGCCACGTGCCTCTTGGCGAGCTCGAGCTCGTCCTTCATCTGCAGGGGCAACAGGCGCACGACGGCGCCGAGCAGGTCGGTCAGCGAGCTCGCGCGGGTCTGCGGGGTCACCGGGACGGCGGTCCGCGGCGCGCGGACCTTCGACGCATCGGCGGGGGGAGCCTGGTGGGACATGGTGCATGCCTTCCGTGGAGTGCCTGGACAGATGCGCCCGGGCGGCGCGGCGGTCGCCGGGCATTCTCGAGCAAAGCTATCACCGGCCCGCCCCCAGGGGGACGGGCCGGGTGCGCGCGATGGCGGCTGGATCAGAAGTCGATGACCGCCGGGTCGGGGCCGAGACGGCCGTCCTCGCGGTCGAGGGCGTCGATCCGGGCGACGTCGTCGTCGGTCAGCTCCACCCCCGCGGCCTCGAGGTTCGAGACGATGCGCTCGGGCGTCACGGACTTGGGGATGACCACGAAGCCGTGGGCGAGGTGCCACGCGATGACCACCTGGGCCGGCGTCGCGCCGCGGGCCTCGGCGATCTCCGTGACCACGGGGTCGGCGAGGAGGTCGCCGCCCTGACCGAGCGGGGACCAGGACTCGTGGACGATGCCGTGGCGGCCCTCGACCTCGCGCAGCTCGCGCTGCTGCCAGTACGGGTGGGTCTCGACCTGGTGGATCACGGGCACCACGCCGGTGGCCTCGATGATCTCCTCGAGCTGGGCGGCCGGGAAGTTGGAGACGCCGATCGAGCGCACCTTGCCCTGCTTCTGCGCCTCGATCAGGGCCTTCCAGGTGTCCAGGTACTTCCCCTGCGCCGGCTTGGCCCAGTGGATGAGGTAGAGGTCGACGTAGTCGGTGCCGAGCTTGTCGAGCGAGACGTCGAGGGCGGCGAGCGCCTCCTCGTAGCCCTGGTCCGAGTTCCACACCTTGGTGGTGAGGAACAGCTCCTCGCGGGCGACGCCGGACGCGGCGATGCCGCGGCCCACGCCCTCCTCGTTCCCGTAGATCGCGGCGGTGTCGATGTGGCGGTAGCCGGCCCGGATCGCCTGCTCGACGACGTCGGCCGCGACGTCGTCCTCGACCTGCCACACGCCGAGCCCGAGCTGCGGGATCTGCTGGCCGTCGTGGAAGGGGACGGTGGGAACGTCGGTCATGAGGGAGCTCCTGGAGGGTCGGGGTCGGGCGGATGCCTCGGGTGCAACCGCACGCGGACGGGGGGCATTCCCGACGGCGGTCACCGGGCCGGGGAACCGCCGTCGAGCGTGCGCTCCCCCGCGACGACGGCGCCCACCGCGCGGGCGAAGGCCGCGAACACCTCCGCGGGGTCGTTGGCCGTGACGAGCCGGGCGTTGGGGCGCCTGCCCCAGATGTCCCGCGTGTCGTGGACGGTGGTGCCGCGCAACAGCTCCGAGTCCGCCTCGACGTCGACGACGGTGGCCCGCGTGGCGATGCGGGCCTGGCCCGCGGCCACCTGGGCGGCGAAGAGGTCGTGCAGGTGGGCGATGTAGCCCTGGTCGTAGTCGTGGTGGAACTCGAAGTAGAAGCGCAGCGCGTCGGCGAGCACGTCCAGGACGGGGCTGCCGGTCGCGGCGTCCGGTCCGGCGACCCGCGGCCGGTCCGCGGACCAGCCGACGGGACGGGCCCCGGCGTCGGCCAGGAGGCCGTCCAGCAGGGCCGGCGTGTACTCGATCCGCTCCGTGGTCTCGAGCGCGCAGACGATCGGCAGGCGGTCCTCGGGCAGGCCCTCGACGGCCGCGAACACCTCCTTCGCGGCGTCCGGGTCCACCCAGGTGTTCCACTCGGCGGTGGGCGTGGTGTTGCCCGGATGATAGAAGGAGCCACCCATGATCACGATGCCGCGGGCGAGGAACGGCAGGCGCGGCTCGGCGCGCAGCGCGAGGGCCAGGTTCGTCAGCGGCGCGGTGCAGAGGATCGTCGTCTCCCCCGGGTGGGCCCGCAGCTCGTCCAGCCACACCTCCACGGCGGACCGGGACGAGAGCCGCTCGGGGCGCCGAACGATCCGGGCATGGCCGAGACCGCCGTCGCCGTGGGTCTCCGGGGTGGTGACCGCGGGGCGGCGCAGCGGGGTCTCGGCACCGACGGCCACCTCGACGTCGGCCCGACCGGCCAGGTCCAGCACCGCGGCGGTGTTGAGGGCGCAGTCCCGGGCGGTCGCGTTGCCGCCCGTGGTGGTGACGGCCGCGAGCTCGGGGCCGACACCGAGGCGGTGGGCGCCCACGAGGTGGAGCAGGGCGCAGGCGTCGTCGATGCCGGTGTCGACGTCGGCGAGGAGGCGGGCGGTCACGGGGTGGGCGTGCCGCCGTTGGCGTTGAGGGTCTCGCCGTTGACGTAGCTGGACTCGCCCGAGGCAAGGAACACGTAGGCGGGCGCCATCTCCACGGGCTGGCCGGCGCGGCCGATGGGGGTGCTGTGGCCGAACTCGGGCAGCTTCTCCTCGGGCTCACCGTAGGACACGTGCTGCACCGTCCAGATGGGCCCGGGCGCCACCGCGTTGACACGGATGCCCTTCGGGCCGAGCTGCTCGGCCAGGCCCTTGGTGAAGTTGTTGATGGCGCCCTTGGTGGCCGCGTAGTCGAGGAGCCTCGGGTTGGGGTTGTAGGCCTGCACCGAGGTGGTGTTCACGATCGTGCTGCCCGGGCCCATGTGCTTCAGCGCGGCGCGGCTGAGCGTGAACATGGACATGATGTTGATCTGGAACGTCTCGTGGACCTGCTCGTCGGTGAGATCGGTCAGGTCATCGGAGATGAACTGCTTGCCCGCGTTGTTCACGAGGATGTCCAGGCCGCCGAGGCGCTGCGCGGCCTCGTCCACGAGGGAGGCACGGTAGTCGGCGTCCATCAGGTCGCCCGGCAACGCGACGGCGGTGCGCCCGGCCGCCTCGATCGCCGCCAGGACGCGGTCGGCGTCGGGCTGCTCCTGAGGCAGGTAGGCGATGGCGACGTCCGCACCCTCACGGGCGTAGGCGATGGCGACCGCGGCACCGATGCCGGAGTCCCCGCCGGTGATCAGGGCCTTGCGGCCGGTCAGCCGACCCATCCCCCGGTACGAGTCCAGACCGATGTCCGGGACGGGATCCGTCTTCACGTCCAGGCCCGGCTCGGGCTGGCGCTGCTTGTCGACGCGGAGCTTCGGGTGGCGGGTGCGCGGGTCGTCGTGGGCCAGTTGGGAGTCCTGCACGGGGATCGCGGGGGCGTCGTCCTTCTTCTCTGGAGTGGTCATGGGCCCGATGCTACGCGGCGCGCGCCAGAGGGTGACAAGGGACGGAGCGCGGCGTCGTCGGCGGGGTGGCCCACGCGACGACGGCGCCGCGGCGGCTAGGGCGTGTCTGAGAATAG
>NZ_JXSP01000101.1:0-3909 GCF_000946635.1 Micrococcus sp. MS-ASIII-49 | reverse complement strand
ACGATTGTCAGACATGCCCTAGGCGTCAACGCGGGGTCAGCGGGGCCCGCTGAGGCCGCGCAGGGCGCCACGGTGCTGGAGCACGTGCAGGTCCCAGCGTGCGCTGAGCCCCTCGAACAACCCGATGCCACGCCGGGAGTTACCTTGCTCGTCCAGGCGCGGCGACCACGTGGCGATGCCCAGGGCCCCGGGCACGGCGCCGAGCAGCGCGCCCGAGACGCCGGACTTCGCGGGCACGCCGACCTCGGCCACCCACTGGCCGCTGGCGTCGTACATGCCGCAGGTGAGCATCACGGACATCGCCTGCTGCGCCACCCACTCGTCCAGCACCCGCTCCCCTGTCACGGGGTTCGTGCCGCCAGCGGCGAGGGTGGCGCCCATGACGGCCAGCTGGGGTGCGGTGACCAGGACCGAGCACTGCGCGAGGTACCCGGCCACGGCCTCGCGGGCCGAGATGGGCAGCCGGCCGGCGTCGGCGAGCAGGTGGGCCAGGCCCAGGTTGCGGTCGGCGCGGGTGCGCTCGGCGTCGAGGACGTCCTCGCAGACCTCCAGCTCGACGCCGGCCAGCGCGCTGTAGCGGCGCAGCAGCAGGGCCGTCCGCTCGTCCTCGTCCCCGGCGGGCAGGAGGGAGTGGACCAGGATGGCGCCGGCGTTGATCAGCGGGTTGCACGGCCGGCCGTCGTCGTGCAGGGACAGGTGGTTGAACGACTCACCGGAGGGCTCGACGCCCACGTGCTCCAGCACGTGGTCCAGGCCGATCTCCTGCAGCACCACCGCGTAGGTGAGGACCTTGGAGACCGACTGCAGCGCGAAGGCGTGCTCGGTCTCCCCGGCGGCGGCCTGGTGGCCGTCCACCGTGCACACCGCCACGGCGAGGCCGTCCACATGCTGGCCGGCGACGTCCTCGAGGTAGTCGGAGGGCTCGCCGCGGCGGTCGGACTCCACCTCGTCGAGCATCGCGCGCAGGTCGTCGTCGAATCGCGTCGTGTCCATTCCTGGTCACAGTAGTGGACGGGCAGGCGGGCGGGCGCCGGGCCGGTCACGGCGTTCACTGGACCGGGGCATTCGGGCCCATCGGCAGGTCCAGCCGCATCCAGCCGATGACCATGCCGGTGCACGCGGGCAGGAAGGCGATCGAGGACGGGAGCATCGTGGCGATCAGGGAGCCGATGCCCATCTTCCGGTCGTACCTCTGAGCCACCGCGATGATCAGCGGGACGCTACGCCTGCCGCGGCGGGTCAAGGCAAGACCCGGGAACCCGGGCCGGGGCTATCGTCGGGGGATGGACGTGCGGATCGGGACCTCCGGCTGGACCTACAGGCACTGGCGCGGGACCTTCTACCCGCAGGGGCTGCGGATCGCCGACCAGCTCGACCACTACACGGAGCGCTTCCGGACGGTCGAGCTCAACGGCTCCCACTACCGCTGGCCGGCGGACAGCACCGTCGAGGCCTGGCGCGAGCGCCTGCCCGCCGGCTTCGAGATGGCCGTCAAGGCCTCCCGCTACCTGACCCACTACCGCAAGCTCAACGAGCCGCAGGACTGGGTGGAGCGCATCGTGCACACGCTGGACCTGCTCGGTGACCACGCCGGGCCGCTGCTGCTGCAGCTGCCGGCCAACCTGCACCGCGACGACGACCGACTCGCCGGGTTCCTCGGCCTGCTGCCCGAGCGGGTGCGCGTGGCGGTGGAGGTCCAGCACGAGTCCTGGCTGGACGAGGACGTGTTCGACCTCCTCGACCGGCACGGGGCGGGGTTCGTGGTCTCGGTGATCGCCGGGCGGGAGCCGGTGCTGCGCGCGACCGGGCGCCTCGCCTACGTGCGCTTCCACAACGCGGACCCGGACTGGCGCTACGGCGGCTCGTTCTCCGACGCCGAGCTCTCCCCCTGGGTGAAGCGGCTGCGGGAGCTGACCGGCGCGGACGCGGCGGGCGCGCGCCCCGCCTACGTCTACTTCAACAACGACAACCACGGCCACGCCGCGTTCAACGCGCTGACGCTGCGCAGGATGGCGGAGACCGAAGCCTGACACGTGCCGAGCGCGTGCCTAGCGTGAGGAGGAAGCGGCGGCCGAGCGCCGCCGTCGTCCCCCGAGAGCACAGGAAGGCAGACGCACATGACCCTCATGCAGATCCCCACGGACCACGGCACGATCGGACTGAACGTGGAGGAGGCCGGCCACGGGCGTCCCGTGGTCCTCATCCACGGCTGGCCGCTGACCCTCGACTCGTGGAAGGACCAGGTCGCAGCCCTGTCCCCGCACTACCGCGTGATCACCTATGACCGGCGGGGCTTCGGTGCCTCGGAGAAGCCCGCCGGCGGGTACGACTACGACACGATGACCGCCGACCTGCACGGTCTGCTCACCGAGCTCGACCTGCGTGACGTGACGCTCGTGGGCTTCTCGATGGGCGGTGGCGAGGTGGCGCGCTACATGTCCCGGTTCGGCGCGGACCGGATCCACTCGGTGGTGTTCGCCGGCGCGGTGCCCCCGTACCTGCTGAAGACCGACGACAACCCCGACGGCCCGCTGACCGAGAAGCAGGCCGCCGAGATGCGCGCGGGTCTCGAGAAGGACCGCGAGTCGTTCTTCGACGACTTCACGACGACGTTCTTCTCCACCCCCAAGCTGGCCGGCCTGACCAGCAGCCTCAAGGTCACCGAGGAGCAGCGCCAGGAGGCCATCCGGATGGCGCTGCAGTCCGACCAGACGGCGGCGCTGGCCTGCATGGACGCGTTCGGGGCCACCGACTTCCGCCGCGACCTGCCGGCGGTGACCGTGCCGGCCCTGGTCCTGCACGGCGACGCCGACCAGATCGTGCCGTTCAAGGGCTCCGGCAAGCGGACGCACAAGGCGATCGACGGCAGCCGCGTCGAACTCGTCAAGGATGCCCCGCACGGCTTCAGCATCAGCCACTCCGAGGAGTTCAACCGGATCCTGCTGGAGTTCCTGGCGGAGTGAGGGCGCGGGCGGGCGCATCAGAGTGCGGGACGCGAGACGGCACTCGCGGGGGTGGTGCATGCCGCCCACCGCGGCGCCGACGCCGACCTTTCAGGTTCGATCCGACGCCGTGATCACCCGGAGCGCGGGATCAGGCCGACCGGCCGGCAGAACCGCGCGTCAGGACGTCGAGTACGAAGCCGATCGGCCCATGACGGGTGCGCGCGTCCTGAAATAGGCCAGATCGAAACTGCGAGCCCCGGTCCTCGTGCACCAGGCACCCAGCCACCACGGCTGCACCGCCGCGGCCTGCGACGGCCTTGTTCGCGCAGAGACAGAGCTTCTCCTCAGCCGTGAAGTGCTTCCTGATGTCGGTCAGTCAGAGCCTGCGCGGCGCTTCTGGAGCGGGCTGGCGCACAGACCGAGGTGCTGTCGATCCATGACGGCGAGATTCAGGCGCGTGAGAAGGGTCTGCCATGAGTTTGCTTGACACGAGTTATCAGGCGGCGGCAGCCGCCTGGACTGATTGAACCATCTCGAACTCGACAGGGGTGAGCTTCCCGAGACGGGCCTGCCTACGACGGCGGTGATAGGTCCGCTCGATCCAGCTCACGATCGCGAGCCGGAGCTGGTCGAAGGACTGCCAGCGACGCCGGTTCAGCACGTTCTTCTGCAACAGCGCGAAGAAGGATTCCATTACCGCGTTGTCCCCAGCAGCACCGACCCTGCCCATCGACCCGACCAGGCCGTTGACCCGGAGCGTCTCCACGAACCGCCTGGCTCGAAATTGCGATCCTCGATCCGAATGCACCCGGCAACTCTGCACCTCGGCCTTGCCTCCACGCCGGCCCAGAGCCATCTGCAGGGCGTCCACGGCCAGCTGCGAGCTCATCCGCCGATTGATCGAGTAGCCCACGATCCGGTTCGAGAACACGTCCTTGACCGCGTGTAAGCGGCCATGAAAAGC
>NZ_JXSP01000098.1:0-1147 GCF_000946635.1 Micrococcus sp. MS-ASIII-49 | reverse complement strand
GCGCCCCCCCCGCCGCGACCGCTCCCCCGCGCGCCGCGCCGCCGAGTCCGCGGCCGCCGTCGAGCACCTGTGGGCGTGGCTGGGTCCGCGCGTGGCCGCGGCGACCGCGGACGGGACCGCCCCGGTGGTGGCCACCGTGCTGCCGATGGCCACCGAGCCGGACACCGGTGGGCTGCGCACCCGCCTGCTGGCCGCGGGGGCGCGGGTGCTCGTCCCCGTGATCGAGCCGGAACGCCGCCTGAGCTGGGCTCCGTGGCACCCGGACGTCGCAACGGCGCGCGCGGCGAACGCCCCCGTGGACGAGCCCGTGGGCGAACGACTCGGGACCGACGCGCTGGCGGCGGCGACCGCGGTGGTCATGCCGGCGCTCGCGGTGGCCGAGGACGGGATGCGCCTGGGCCAGGGCGGGGGCTACTACGATCGCTTCCTCGCCGAGCTGCCGCGGAGCGTGCCGACCGTGGCCCTCGTGTTCGAGGACGAGCTGCTGCCGGCGGGCGCCATCCCCGCCGAGCCCACGGACCGGCCCGTGGACGGCGTCGTCACCGCGGCCGGGCTGCGCTGGGTCTGAGCCCGGCCCGCGGCGCGGAGTAGCATCGGGGGTCGGATCCCCCCAGAACCGCGCGCCCCGGCGCGCCCCGAGCGAGCTGGAGCTGAGCATGCCCACCTACGCCTACCGCTGCAAGGACTGCGGCCACGCCTTCGACGTCGTCCAGGCCTTCACCGACGACGCCCTCACCGAGTGCCCCGCGTGCGGCGGCGTCCTGCGCAAGCAGTACGGCTCGGTCGGCGTGAGCTTCAAGGGCTCCGGGTTCTACCGGACCGACTCGCGCTCCGGCACCGGGGGCACCGGCTCGTCCGGCGGCTCGACCTCGGACTCGGCCGCCGGGTCCTCGACGTCCTCGACGTCGTCCCCGGCCTCCGCCGCCGCGGACTGACCCGGCCGGATCGGGCCGGCTCAGCCCCAGTGGGGCGGGCGCTGCTCGCGCAGCCAGCGATCGCGCTCGGCCTCGGCCGCACCGGTCTCGACCCCGGCCGCGTTCCCGGTCGGCGTGGTCGCCGGCGACGTCCCGGCCTGGCCGGTCAGCCGGGGCATCCCGGGCAGGCGCGGTTCGCGGCCGTCGGCGGCTGCCGGCCCGGTGCCCGGGGC
>NZ_JXSP01000097.1:0-32139 GCF_000946635.1 Micrococcus sp. MS-ASIII-49 | reverse complement strand
GGCCCGGTGCCCGGGGCGTCCGCCCGGCGCGGGCCGCGGCGGCGCGGCGCGCCGTCAGCGGACATCGTCGTCGGTCTCGTCCGTCTCGTCCGTCGGCTCCACGCCCAGCCGGTCGGCCAGTTCGCGGGCCACGGACTCCGGGTCCGCGAACACGTCGATCGCCCACAGGGTCCGGGGCTCCCAGCCGCGGGCCTCGAGCCCCTCGGGCAGGGTCCGCGAGCGCTGCCGCACCGTGAGGGCGCGGTACACCTCGCCGCCGTCGCCGGCCAGGGCCAGCGGACGGGGGGCCTCGTTCCGGTCCGCGCGCGGATCGAGCACGGCCAGGTCCATGACGCCGGCGTAGCGGGGCAGGACGCGGGCGCCGTGCTCCTCGAGCCGGTCGCGCAGATCGGCGAGCAGCGGGTCGCCCACCATGCCCACCGGGTCCGCGGCGTCGTCGCCCAGGTAGGCCTCGAGCAGCCGCAGGAACCAGAGGGCGCCGCCGTCGAGCCGGTCCTCGTCCAGGTCCGCGGCGCGCAGCGCCGAGACGAGGTGCAGGCGCCGGCGGGCGCGGGTGAGCGCGACCGTGACCATGCGCTCGCCGTCCGGGTCGGAGAAGGCGCCGAAGTGGTGCACCACGCGGCCGTGCGGGGTGCGGCCGTAGCCGGGGGTGAGGATCACGGCGTCGCGCGTCACGGAGGCAGCGCGCACGACCGGCACGATCACGAACGGCTCGGCGTCGGCGGCGTCCTCGCCGCGGCCACGGGCGAGGAACTCGTGGGCCCACGGCGCCTGCGCGGCCGTGGCCTGCACGGCGGCGGCCACCCGGCGGGCGTGCTGCTCGGACACCGTGACCACGGCCAGGGACTGTTCGGGCCGGTCGCGGATGTGCTCGAACACCCGCTCCACGGTGCGGGCGACCTCGGCGTTCGTGGACTCGACCACGTCGCCGCCGGTCATCGGGATGCCGGTGCCCTCGGGCAGGTACTCGGCCGTGACGGCACGATCCCGGCCGGTGGCCTCGCCCGCGGTGGGCAGCGCGTCCAGGGCGCCGTCATAGGCGAGCGCGGAGAGCAGGCGCACCAGGCGCCGCTCGAGGGGGCGGTGCACGGTGCGCAGCGGCAAGGTGGGCAGCACCTCGTCCAGCGCGTCGTAGGCCGAGCGCAGCGGGCGCAGGGGCCCGGCGGTCGCCGTCGGGTCCACGGACACCTGGAACGACTGCGGGCGCCCGATCACCGGGTCGCCGAAGGCCACCACCTGGGGGGCGCGGGTGAGCGCGCCCATCGCGGTGGCCAGGGCGGTCGCGTCGGCCTCCAGCAGCACGACGACGTCGGCGCGCCACTCCGGGGGGAACTCGGACAGGGCCATGGGCGAGGTGGTGACCACCGGAACGAGCGGCTGCAGGAGCTCGGGGGTGATCGTGGCCAGGGACTCGACCGTGGGGCTGCCCTGCTTGAGCAGGGTGCGCAGCACGGCCGCGTCCGCGCGATAGGTGCGCAGCGCCTCCCGCCAGCGCGCGGCCAACGCGGCGGAGAGCCGGGCGCCGCCGCGCTCGAGATGGGCGCGGTCCAGGTCGCGGAACCCGCGCTCGACCTCGGCCAGGTCCGTGCCGCTCATCATGGCCAGGAAGTCGTCCCCGGAGATCATGGCCTCGAGCGCGGACTGCCACCACGCCAGCTCGAGCTCGGCGGTCAGGGCCTCGGTGGGCACCTCGCGGTCGCGCAGGTCGTCGAGCAGCTCCGCCAGGCCGTGGTCGCGCAGGCTGTCCAGCACGAGGGTGCGCTCGGGCAGCGTGGCCAGGGTGTCGCGGTCCGCCACGAGCCCGTCGACGGCGGCCACGAGGTCGTCCACGTCCCGCTCCTCCAAGGGCGCCTCGGCCACGGCCTCCGGGGCGAGGACGTCCTCGAGCCGGCGCAGGCGCTCGCGCACCTGGCCGACCTGGCCCATCACGTGCTCGCCCTGGTCCGGCACCTGCGGGGGCGTGCCCGGCTCGGCGGCGTGGCGGTTCCAGTCCTCCAGGACGGCGGCGGCGTCCACGAGGGCGCCGTGCAGGTCCGTGGGCTGCACGCCCGGGCGGACCGCGTCCTTCGCCGCGCGGCGCAGGCGGGACCGGGTCACCGAGGACATCTCGACCAGGTGGAGGCGCCGCCACGCGCTGGTGGCGGTCGCCGCGACCAGCTGGGGCACGTCGAGGGAGAACACCTCGGGGGTGAACTCGGTGAGGGTGCGGGCCACGCGGCGGTAGAGGTCCGCCTGCTCCGCCCAGCCGGCCACCGTGCGCTCAGGGCGCAGGCCGGCCTGGGCGGCGGCGGTGTCCACGGCACGCCGGGTGGTGTGCAGGGCGGCCGCCAGCTCGTCGGCCAGCTCCGAGGCGGCCTCGGTCTCCTGCACGTTGCGCACGCGGGCGCCGAACCAGCGGCTCTCGGTGGCGGCGGCCGAGAACGCGCCGAGCTCCCCGGCGCGCACGAGCTGCTCGCCCACGGCCTGCCGGTTCACGGTGGAGTCCAGCACGGAGCGCTTGAGGCGCACGGTGGTGGCCGGCGGCGTCTCGAGCCCGGTCAGGGCGGCCAGGGCCTGCATCGCCTGGAACGGCGAGCAGCCCCAGCGGGGGCGGACGTGGTGCAGTGAGCCGACGTGCTCCTGCAGCCGGCGCCGTCGTTCGGTCAGGGCGGCCTCGTCCCGGGCGGTGTCGGGGTCCACGGCCCGCTCGGAGCGCAGGACGGCCTGCACGAGCTGGCGGCGGAGCAGCTCGGGGTCCGCGTTGGCGGGCACATCCAGCGCGATCGAGCGCAGGTCCGCCTCCTCGAGGCGGTCGAGCACGTCGGCCAGGGCGGCGGAGCGCTCGGCCACGACCAGCACGCGCCGACCCTCCCAGGCCAGGCGCGCGGCCAGGGCGGCGGCGGTCTGGGTCTGCCCGGTGCCGGGGGCGGCCGCCACCACGAGGGACTCCCCCGCCGCGGCGTGCTCGAGCACGCGTGCCTGGGCGGCGTCGACGTCGACGACGAGGCGCTCGTCCGCCGGGGCGACGTCATCCTCCGCGGGCGCGCCCGTGGGCTGCAGCGCCGCCGGGCGGGGCACCATGCCGGTCCCGGCGTCGTACAGGGCCTGCACGACCGGCAGATCCTCGAGGGAGGCGGGCAGGGAGGCGGTCTCGCCGAGGTCCGCGAACGTGGAGACGAGCAGGCAATCCTGGATGTGCAGGTCCGCGATCGCGGCGGTCTCCTCGCGCAGGCGGGCGAACGCGGGGGCGGGCTCGAGGCGCGCCGTGGCGTAGGCGGCCTGCTGGTACGCCTCGGGGTCCAGGGCGATGCCGTGGTGCCGGCGCAGGTTCCGCACGAGCGCCGGGTTCAGGCGGGCCGGCTCGGTGATCTGGACCTCCAGCTCGTCCCGGCCCCGGGCGCCGCGGCGCACCGTCAGGGCCACGCGGGCCAGCAGCACGGGGGCGGAGCGGCGCTCCCGCCGGCCGTCCTCCTCGGCCGTCCACGTGGCCACGCCCACGGCGAGCGCGCCGACGTCGATGCCGCGCTCCTCCGCCAGCTCGCGGACCTTGGCGCGCAGGCCGAGGGAGACCTCGTGCGCCGCGTCCAGCACCGGGCCGGCCGGCAGCAGGGTGGACAGGCGGGTGCGCCGCCCCAGCAGCAGCTGCGAGACACCGGAGGAGTTCGCCTCCGTGAGGTCGATGCTGTTGGCCGCCGAGGGCGCGAACCGCAGCATCGTGTCGTTCTCGGCGCCCGAGCCCAGGGAGGACACCCAGGCGGCCGGGTCGGGGCGGGTCTGCCCCTCGTCGGGGCGTGCGGCGGCGCGGGCGCGGGCCAGGCGCGGGAACTCCTGCTCGGTCACGTGCGTGCGGTCCTTCCTCCGTCGCCTGGGTCCAGGCGGTCTTCGTGCGGACGGCCGCCCCGGTCAGGGGCGGCCGGATGCGGCGCCGGACGCGCCGCTCACTCCCACTCGATGGTGCCCGGCGGCTTGCTGGTCACGTCGAGCACGACGCGGTTGACGCCGTCGACCTCGTTGGTGATGCGGTTCGAGATGCGGGACAGGACGTCGTCCGGGATCCGGGCCCAGTCCGCCGTCATGGCGTCCTCGCTGGTGACGGGGCGCAGGACGACCGGGTGGCCGTAGGTGCGGCCGTCACCCTGCACGCCCACGGAGCGCACGTCCGCGAGCAGCACCACCGGGCACTGCCAGATCTGGCGGTCCAGCCCGGCCGCGGTGAGCTCGGCGCGCACGATCGCGTCCGCGCGGCGCAGCAGATCCAGGCGCTCCTGGGTGACCTCGCCGATGATGCGGATGCCCAGACCCGGGCCCGGGAACGGCTGGCGGTGCACGATGCCCTCAGGCAGGCCGAGCTCGGCGCCCACGGCGCGGACCTCGTCCTTGAACAGCTCGCGCAGCGGCTCGCACAGCTCGAACTCGATGTCGTCCGGCAGGCCGCCCACGTTGTGGTGGGACTTGATGTTGGCCGCCCCGTCCCCGCCGCCGGACTCGACGACGTCCGGGTAGAGCGTGCCCTGCACGAGGAAGCGGACCTCGGTGGCGTCCGGGTCGTGCTCGGACTCGAGGACGATGTCCGCCTGCGCCTTCTCGAAGGTGCGGATGAACCGCTCGCCGATGATCTTGCGCTTGGCCTCGGGGTCGGTGACGCCGGCCAGCGCGGACAGGAAGTCCTCGCGCGCGTCCACCATCACGAGGCGGGCGCCGCCGTGGGCCTCGCCGAAGGCCTGCTCGATCTCGGCGGACTCGCCCTCGCGCATGAGGCCGTGGTCCACGTAGACGCAGGTGAGGCGGTCGCCGATGGCGCGCTGCACGAGGGCCGCGGCCACGGCGGAGTCCACGCCGCCGGACAGGCCGCAGATGGCCCGCTTGTCCCCGATCTGCTCGCGGATGCGCTCGACCTGCTCCTCGATCACCCCGCTGGCCGTCCAGTCCGAGCCCAGGCCCGCACCCACGTGCAGGAACTGCTCGAGCACCCGCTGGCCGCGGGAGGAGTGGCCCACCTCGGGATGCCACTGCACGCCGAAGATGCGGCGCTCGCGGTCCTCGAACGCGGCGACGGGGGCGCCCGCGGTGGAGGCCGTCACGGCGAAGCCCTCGGGCGCCTGCGTCACGGCGTCCCCGTGGGACATCCACACGACCTGCTCGAGGTCCTGGCCCGCGAACAGCACGGAGTCGGCGTCCACCGAGTCCAGGCGGGTGGAGCCGTACTCCCGGGTGCCGGTCTTGGCCACGGTGCCGCCGAGGGCGTGCGCAATCGACTGGAAGCCGTAGCACAGGCCCAGCACGGGCACCCCGGCCTCGAGCAGCGCCGGATCCAGCTGCGGGGCGCCGGGCTCGTACACCGACGACGGCCCGCCCGAGAGGATCAGCGCCGCGGGCTTGCGCTCCAGGATCTGCGCCGCCGGGGTGGAGGCGGGCACGACCTCGGAGTAGACGTTGGCCTCGCGCACACGACGCGCGATGAGCTGCGCGTACTGGGCGCCGAAGTCCAGCACCAGCACCGTGGGCATCACGTCGCTGAGCGGGGCGGGGGTGTCGGGGTGGGGGGCATTCTGCGTCACCCGTCCAGGATAGTCGAGGCGCTCAGTAGCGCCGCGCGGCGTCCGGGAAGCGGTGCAGCTCGTCCCGGACCACGCGGGTCATGCGCTTCTCCACCACGAAGGACAGGAACGGCACGACGCCGCCGCCGGCCATCGCCAGCAGGCGCAGCGGCTCCCAGCGCATCAGGGACCACAGGCGGAACGAGGCGAGCAGGTACACCACGTACATCCAGCCGTGGGCGATGAGGATGAACAGGGACAGGTTCACTCCCCCGGTCACGCTGTCCGTGGGGTGCAGCCCCAGGCCGTTGGCCTCTCCGTCCAGGGTGGTGCCGCCCGCGTAGAGCTCCACGTGCATGCCGTACTTCAGCACCATCTCCGCCACGAGCAGCAGGAGCATGATGCCGGTGATCCACGCGCACACCACGTAGAGGCGGGTGGCGGAGCGGATCTGCTGCTGGGTGCCGGCGAAACGGCGATGCTCCCGGCCCGGCCGCGGGGGCGGCTCGGGCAGGTCGGCCTCCGTGATGTCCTCGGGATCCGGCAGGCTCGCCGGGTCCACCGGCTGGGGGCCGGGGTGCTGGGTGCTCATCGGCTCTGCTCCTCTCGGGGCCCACGGGGGCCCGGGTCGCGGGGGTCGGGGCGCGCGGCCCCGTCGTCGTCGTGGTCCTGGCGTGGGTGCGCCGCGGCCTGCGCCGCGACGGCCCGCTCCTTGGCCTCGCGCGCGGCCGCCCGGCGCCGCTCGAGCTCCTCGGCGCGCCACTGCGCGGCCCACTCCTCGTCGAGCCGGCGCTCGTGCTCGTCCCGGACGTGGTCGTCGCGGACGAACCGCCACCACAGGAACAGGGCGAAGCCGGCGAAGAGCATCCACTCCACGGCGTAGAAGACGTTGAGCCAGATGATCTGGGTCTCCTCCGGCTGCGGGGCCACCCACACCGGCTCGAGCCCGCCGGGGCCGGCCGCGCCCGTCTCGGCGCCCGCGGCGTCGACCATCTCGAACGCCGCGACGTACGCCGCGTAGGACGGCTCGTCCCACACGTTCACCAGCTGGGCCGGGGCCAGGCTGCGGTACAGGAGCCGGTCGGCGGTGTCCTCGGCCGCTGCCTCACGCGGCAGGGGCCCGTCCGGGGGCAGCAGGCGCCCGGTGACGGTGACCTGCCCGGCGGGCGCGGGGTCCACGACGTCGGCGTCGGCCGACCAACCGCGGACCACCGGGACGACCTCGCCGTCCGGGGCGCCGGCCACCCGCAGGGCCGTGACCGTCCAGTAGCCGTCGCGGCCGTTCAGCAGGCGCGGGCCGACCAGGACGTCCGTGCCGGGCACGAACTCCCCCTCGACCGTGACCACCTGGTCGGCCTGCGAGCCCAGCAGGGCCTCGTAGGGGCGCACGTGCTCCAGGAACGGCACGGCGTTCTCGGTCTGGGTGCGCGGCGGCGGCGCATTCGTCTCCGCGGACTCGAACTGCCACTTGGACAGCGCCACGAAGACCGCGGCCGCCACGAGGGCCAGCACCAGGGTGGCCAGCCAGACGGGCTTGAGGGCGGTGCGCAGCACGCCGTATCAACTCTTTCGGTCGGGGTGCCGCCTCGGGGCGGCGGGGATCAGACGGTCTGGGTGGGGGTCACGAGGACCTCCACCTTCTGGAAGTCCTTGAGCTCGGTGTAGCCGCAGGTGGCCATGGCGCGCTTCAGGCCGCCCATCAGGTTGGACGTGCCGTCCGCGTGGCGGCCGGGCCCCCACAGGACCTCCTCGAGCGGAGCCACCTGGCCCACGTGGGTGCGGTGCCCGCGCGGCAGCTCCGGGTGGGCGGCCTCGAGGCCCCAGTGCCAGCCGCCGCCGGGGGCGTCGGTGGCGCGGGCCAGGGCGGCGCCCAGGACGACGGCGTCCGCACCCATGGCGATCGCCTTGACGATCTCCCCCGAGGTGGAGACGCCGCCGTCGGCGATCACGTGCACGTAGCGGCCGCCGGACTCGTCCATGTAGTCGCGGCGCGCCTCGGCGATGTCCGAGATCGCCGTGGCCATCGGCACACGGATGCCCATGGCGCGGCGCGTGGTGGTGGACGCGCCGCCGCCGAAGCCGACGAGCACGCCGGCCGCGCCGGTGCGCATCAGGTGCAGGGCCGGCGTGTAGCCGGCCGCCCCGCCCACGATCACGGGCACGTCCAGCTCGTAGATGAACTGCTTGAGGTCCAGCGGCTCCTGGGTGGAGGAGACGTGCTCGGCCGAGACGGTGGTGCCGCGGATGACGAACAGGTCCACACCCGCCGCCACGACGGTGCGGTAGAACTCCTGCGTGTTCTGCGGGGTCAGCGAGCCCGCGACGACGACGCCGGCCTCGCGGATCTGCGCGAGGCGCTCGGTGATCAGATCGGGGCGGATGGGGGCCGCGTAGGCCTCCTGCAGCATGCGGGTGGCCTCGGTCCCGGCCGGGCCGGCCTCGAGGGCGGCGATCTCCTCGAGCAGCGGGCGCGGGTCCTCGTGGCGGGTCCACAGGCCCTCGAGGTTGAGGACGCCGAGACCGCCCAGCCGCCCCATCGCGATGGCGGTCTCCGGGCTCATCACGGAGTCCATGGGCGCACCGATCACGGGCATGTCGAACGTGTAGGCGTCGATGCGCCACGTGAGGCTGACATCCTGGGGATCCCGGGTGCGCCGCGCGGGCACCACGGACACGTCGTCGAGGGAGAAGGCCCGGCGGCCGCGCTTGCCGCGGCCGATCTCAATCTGGTTCGTCACCGGGCCAGCCTAGCCCAGGCGCCACGGGGGCGGCTCCGACCGTGTCGTCGGCGCCGCCCCGTCCGGGGGCCCCCCCCGGACCCGACGTGCGGGTCAGCGCGAACGGTAGTTCGGGGCCTCGACGGTCATCATGATGTCGTGCGGGTGGGACTCCTTCAGGCCCGCCGCGGTGATGCGCACGAAGCGACCGGTCTCCTTGAGATCGGCCACCGTGGACGCGCCCGTGTAGAACATCGTCTGGCGCAGGCCGCCCACGAGCTGGTGGACCACCGAGGCGATCGGGCCCCGGAAGGGCACCTGGCCCTCGATGCCCTCGGGGATCAGCTTGTCCTCGTCCGGCACGTCCGCCTGGAAGTAGCGGTCCTTGGAGAAGGAGCGCGTGCCGTTGCGGGTCTGCATGGCGCCCAGGGAGCCCATGCCGCGGTAGGTCTTGAACTGCTTGCCCTGGTAGAACACGAGGTCGCCCGGGGACTCGGCCGTGCCGGCCAGCAGGGAGCCGAGCATCACCGAGTCGGCGCCGGCCACGAGGGCCTTGCCGATGTCACCGGAGTGCTGCAGGCCGCCGTCGGCGATCAGCGGGACGCCCGCGGGGCGCGTGGCCTTGGCCGCCTCGTAGATGGCGGTGATCTGCGGGACGCCGACGCCGGCCACCACACGGGTCGTGCAGATCGAGCCCGGGCCCACGCCCACCTTCACGGCGTCCGCGCCGGCGTCGACGATCGCCTTGGCGCCCGCGTAGGTCGCGGCCTGACCGCCGATGACATCAACGTGCGCGGCCGCCTTCTCCTTCTTCAGGCGCGCGATCATGTCCAGCACGCCGTGCGTGTGGCCGTTCGCGGTGTCCACCACGAGGGCGTCCACGCCTGCCTCCACGAGCGCCATGGCTCGCTCCCAGCCGTCGCCGAAGAACCCGACGGCGCCGCCGACGAGCAGTCGGCCCTCGTCGTCCTTCGCGGCGTCCGGGTACTGCTCCGCCTTGTCGAAGTCCTTGATGGTGATCAGGCCGGTCAGGCGGCCCGCATCGTCCACGAGCGGCAGCTTCTCCACGCGGTTCTGGGAGAACAGGTGGATGGTCTCGGCGCGCGAGACGCCCTCCTGCGCGGTGACCAGCGGCATGCGGGTCATGGCGGTGTCCACCGTGCGGGTGGCCCACTCCTCGCGCGGGATGAAGCGGGTGTCGCGGTTGGTGATGATGCCCAGCAGCGTCATGTCCTCGGCCACCACCGGCAGGCCCGAGACGCGGTACTGGGCGCACAGCTCGTCCAGGTCGGCGAGCGTGGCGTCGGGGCCGATGGTCACGGGGTCCTTGATCATCCCCGACTCGGAGCGCTTCACGGTGTCCACGTGGCGGACCTGGTCCTCGATGGACAGATTGCGGTGGATGATGCCCATGCCGCCCTGGCGGGCCATGGCGATGGCCAGCGGGGCCTCGGTCACGGTGTCCATCGCCGCGGAGACGATGGGGATGTTCAAGCGGATGTTGCGGGTCAGCCGGGTGCCCGGGTCCGCGTCCGCGGGGATCACGTCGGTGGCGTTGGGCAGCAGCAGGACGTCGTCATAGGTGAGGCCGAAGAAGCCGAAGGGATCCGAGGAGGAGTGGACGGGCTCGGGGCTGGGACCGGTGCTGGTGGTGGTCACGAAGGCGCCTTTCGGGACGGGTGTTTCCGCGATTCTATGCCCGGGGGTCAAACCGGCGACCCGGGTGCGGGCCACGTCACAGGGCCTTCGCACTGGGCCACGCGGGGGCGAGACGGACGTCACCACGACGTCACATGGAGCAATCCGTTTCGGCGTCATGGTATTGGACCGCCTAACCTCCCCGGATGAGCACCGCACAGTCCTCCCCCGCACCGGCGCCCCGACGCCGGCTCCCCGCCTGGACGTCGAACTTCGGCTGGCAGATCGCCGCCGCCCTCGTCCTCGGCCTCGTCCTGGGCCTGATCGCCCGCGCGACGGGGCACACCTCCGAGCACCCGACCTGGCTCGGCGAGACGCTGGCCACCGTCGGCAGCATCTACATCAGCCTGCTGAAGGCCGCGGTCGTCCCGCTGGTCTTCTTCGCCGTCGTCGCCTCCATCGCCAACCTGGCCCAGGTGACCAACGCGGCCCGCCTGGCCGCCAAGACCCTGCTGTGGTTCGCCATCACGAGCCTGATCGCGGTGCTCATCGGCCTCGCCGTCGGCGTCGTGCTGCAGCCGGGCGTGGGCACCGGCCAGACCGCGCCGGCGTCGTACCAGGCCAAGGACGTCGGCTGGCTCGACTTCCTGACCTCTCTGGTGCCGGCGAACTTCCTCGGCCTGACCGTCAAGACCACGGCGGGCGAGGACGGCGCGCTCGCCTCCTCCCCCACGTTCAACGTGCTGCAGATCCTCGTGATCGCGATCGTCGTGGGCGTGGCCGCGCTCAAGGTCGGCGAGAAGGCCGCCCCGTTCCTCACGTTCTCCCGCTCGGTGCTCGCCATCATCCAGAAGCTGCTGTGGTGGATCATCCGCCTGGCCCCGATCGGCACCATCGGCCTGCTGGGCAACGCCGTGGCCTCCTACGGCTGGTCCACGATGGGCACGCTGGCCAAGTTCGTGGTGGCGATCTACGTGGGCCTGGCCCTCGTGATGCTCGTGGTGTACCCGCTGCTGGCGCGCCTGCACGGGCTCTCCGCCAAGCAGTTCTTCACCGGCGTATGGCCGGCGTTCCAGCTCGGCTTCGTCTCCCGCTCCTCCCTCGGCACGCTGCCCGTCACCCAGCGGGTGGCCGAGCGCAACTTCGGCGTCCCCACCGGCTACGCCTCCTTCGCCGTCCCGCTGGGCGCCACCACCAAGATGGACGGCTGCGCCGCGATCTACCCGGCCGTGGCCGCCGTGTTCATCGCCCAGTTCTACGGGATCGACATGAGCCTGAGCCAGTACGCCCTCGTGGCACTCGTGTCCGTGCTGGGCTCGGCCGCGACCGCCGGCACCACCGGCGCCACCGTGATGCTCACGCTCACGCTGTCCACCGCCGGGCTGCCCCTCGAGGGCATGGCCCTGCTCCTGGCCGTCGACCCGATCGTGGACATGGGCCGCACCGCCCTCAACGTGTCCGGCCAGGCCCTCATCCCCGCCCTCGTGGCCTCCCAGGAGGGCATCCTCGACCGGGACCGCTACGACGCCCCGCGCGGCGACATCTTCGGCGAGGACGAGGAGGAGATCGTCGAGGCCCGCGCCCACGCGACCGCCGACTCCCGCGCCCAGCTCGTCGGCACCTCGGAGCCGCGCGCCTGAGTCAGCGACCGGACGGGCCCGCTCCGGCGGGCCCGTCCGCGCCGTCCCCGTCCCCCTCGTCCAGGTACTCGCCCAGCACGTAGTCGTAGTCCACGGGGTTCCCGTCCTCGTCCGTGCGGCGGTACCAGTCGGTGATCTCCGCGGCGGTGGAGTCGAAGCCCTCGCCGGCCGCGTACCAGCTGCCCGGCGGGGTGCGCTCCACCGTGAACGCGAAGTCGTCCCCGTACTCCACCAGGCCCCGCACCGTCGCCTTCTCGACGGCGGCCCGCTGGTACCGGTCACGGATCGCGAAGGGGTCGTTGGCCAGTTCGCGCTGGAGCGCGACCGCCATGAGGACGAGCACCACGGTGAACGGCAGCGCCGTGATGGTGATGAGGTTCTGCAGGCCGGTGAGCGCGGTGTCGCCGCCGGTCAGCAGCATCACGACGGCGATGCCCGCCATGCACAGCGCCCAGAACACCGTGATCGTGCGGCGCGGGGCCGGGGCGCCGCGCTGCGAGAGCTGCGAGTTCACGATCGAGGCGGAGTCCGCCGTCGTGATGAAGAAGACCGCCAGCATGACGATCACGACCGGGGCCACCAGCCCGCCGCCGGGCAGCTGGTCCAGGACCACCCAGAAGATCTCCGCCGGCGCGGGCAGCGACGCGGCCGTGCCGTCCGGCGCCACGGAGCCCTGGGTCCGCTGCAGCCAGATGGTGGTGCCGCCGATGATCGTGAACGCGCCGACGATCACCGCGGCCGGGATGAACAGGGCCCCGAGGACGTACTGGCGGATGGTCCGACCCTTCGAGATCTTCGCCATGAACACGCCCACGAACGGGGCCCAGCTGACCCACCACGCCCAGTAGAAGATCGTCCAGCTGGAGAGGAACTCCTGCATGTCCTCCCCCTGGGCCATCGAGGCGCCGAGGGCGTCCGGGGCGGAGGAGACGTAGTCCATCAGGACGCCGGGCACGATGTTCAGCAGGAACGCCGTCGGGCCGACGACGAAGAAGAACAGCGCCAGGCCGAGGGCGAGCAGCATGTTGATGTTGGACAGCCACCGGATGCCGCGGGCCACACCGGACACCGCCGAGAAGATGGTGCCGATCGTGAGCACCACGATGATCCCCAGCGCCACCGTGTTCCCCGGCGCCGACCAGCCCGAGACGATCTCCACGCCCCGGCCGATCTGCAGGGCGCCGATGCCCAGCGAGGCCGCCGTGCCGAACAGTGTGGCGATGATCGCCAGCCCGTCGATCAGGCGCGTCCCGACGGAGTCGCTGCGCGGGGAGTCGCCGAACAGCGGCGCGATGATCGAGCTCATCAGCGGCACCCGGCCCCGGCGGTAGGACACGTAGCCGACCGACAGGCCGACGACCGCGTAGATCGCCCACGCGTTCACGCCCCAGTGCAGCGCGGCCTGGGCCAGCGCGCCCGTCACCGCCTCCTCGCTCCCCGCCTCGTACGCCCCCGGGCGTGGGGCCAGGTAGTAGGTCAGCGGCTCGTACGGGCCGAAGAAGATGATGCCGATGCCGATGCCGGCCGCGAAGAGCATGGCCGACCAGCTCGCCGTGGAGTACTCCGGCTTCTCCCCGTCCAGGCCCAGCGGGATCTCGCCGTACCGGGAGAACGCCAGGACCAGCAGGAACACCACCAGCCCGATGGCCAGCAGGGCGAACAGCCAGCCGGCGTGGACCATCACCCAGTCGAGGGCCGCGCTCGAGACGGCCAGCACGGCGTCCGGCTGCAGCACGCCCCACACCACGAAGCCGACCACCAGCAGGCCGACGACGGCGAGGATCACCCGGTCCACGCCGTAGCGCACCCGGCGGTCCTCCACGGACACGCCCGGCACGAGGGCCGGGTGGATGCCGTGCGGATAGGAGAACTCGCGGACGAAGCGGCGCAGCCGTGGCCGGGCCGGGGCCCGGGTCGTGTGGGACCCGGTGGGACGGGGCGGCGTGGGTGTGTCCATGGGCACACCATAGGGGGCGCCCCGGACGGCGGTCGTCTCCCGCCCGCACGACGACGGCCCCTCACCCGGGCGGGTGAGGGGCCGTCGTCGTCGACCGGCCGCGTCAGGGCCGACTCAGGGGTCAGTGCTGGTGGTCGGCCTCGTCCTCCTCGGCGGGCTTGTCCGCCACGAGGGTCTCGGTGGTCAGCACGAGGGCCGCGATGGAGGCGGCGTTGGCCAGCGCGGAGCGGGTCACCTTGACCGGGTCGATCACGCCGTCGGCGATCAGGTCGCCGTAGACGCCGGTCTTCGCGTTGAAGCCGTGGTTCGGCTCCAGCTCGGCGACCTTGGAGACCACCACGTAGCCGTCCTCGCCCGCGTTCTGGGCGATCCAGCGCAGCGGCTGCTTCAGGGCCTTGCGGACGATGTCCACGCCCACGGCGGCGTCGCCGGTCAGGGCCTGGACGTCGGCGTCGGTGTCGAGCGCGGTCAGCGCATTGATGAGCGCGGTGCCGCCGCCGGCCACGATGCCCTCCTCGAGGGCGGCGCGGGTCGAGGACACGGCGTCCTCGATGCGGTGCTTGCGCTCCTTGAGCTCCACCTCGGTGGCGGCGCCCACGCGGATCACGCCGATGCCGCCGGAGAGCTTGGCGAGGCGCTCCTGGAGCTTCTCGCGGTCCCAGTCGGAGTCGGTCGCGGCGGCCTCGGCCTTGATCTGGGCGACCCGGGCCTCGACGTCCTCGGCCGCACCGCCGCCGTCGACGATGGTGGTCTCGTCCTTGGTGACGGTGATGCGGCGGGCGGAGCCGAGCACGTCCAGGTCGGCCTGCTCGAGCTTCATGCCGAGGTCCGGGGAGACGACCTGGGCGCCGGTGAGGATCGCGATGTCCTGCATCATGGCCTTGCGGCGGTCGCCGAAGCCCGGGGCCTTGACGGCCACGACGTTCAGGGTGCCGCGGATCTTGTTCACCACGAGGGTGGACAGGGCCTCGCCCTCGATGTCCTCGGCGATCACGAACAGCGGCTTGTTGGCCTGCAGGACCTTCTCGAGCAGGGGCAGCAGCTCCTGCACGTTGGAGATCTTGCCCGAGTTGATCAGGACGTAGGCGTCCTCGAGCACGGCCTCCTGACGCTCGGCGTCGGTGACCATGTACGGGGACAGGAAGCCCTTGTCGAACTGCATGCCCTCGGTGACGTCCAGCTCGGTGGAGGTCGTGGAGGACTCCTCGATGGTGATGACGCCGTCGGTGCCGACCGTGTCGAACGCGCGGGCCAGCAGCTCGCCGACCTCGTCGTTCTGGGCCGAGATGGCGGCCACGTGGGCCACCTCCTGGCCCTCGACCGGGCGGGCGTTCTCCTGCAGGCGCTGCTCGACGGCGGCCACGGCCACCTCGATGCCCTTCTTGACCTCGCCCGGCGCGGCGCCGGCGGCGACCTGGCGCATGCCCTCGTTCACGAGCGCCTGGGCCAGCACGGTGGCGGTGGTGGTGCCGTCGCCCGCGATGTCGTTGGTCTTGGTGGCGACCTCCTTGGCGAGCTGGGCGCCCATGTTCTCGTACGGGTCCTCCAGCTCCACCTCACGGGCGATCGTGACGCCGTCGTTGGTGATGGTGGGGGCGCCCCACGCCTTGTCGAGCACCACGTTGCGGCCCTTGGGGCCGAGGGTGACCTTGACGGTGTCGGCGAGCTTGTCGATGCCGGCCTGGAGGGCGCGGCGTGCGTCGTCGTTGAAAGCCAGCTGCTTGGCCATGACGGACGCTCCTTTCGTTCAGGGAGTCAGGGGGTGCGGGGACGCGAGGGGCCCGGGGCGCGCGCACCGGTGCGGTGCGCGCCGCTCACCGGGCCCGTCGCGGCGGGGTCACTTGGCGACGACGGCCAGCACGTCGCGGGCGGAGAGCACCAGGTACTCCTCGCCGCCGACCTTGACCTCGGTGCCGCCGTACTTGGAGTACAGCACCACGTCACCCTCGGCGACGTCGACCGGCACGCGGTTGCCGTTCTCGGCGACCCGGCCCGGGCCCACGGCCACGACCTGGCCCTCCTGCGGCTTCTCCTTGGCGGTGTCCGGGATCACGAGGCCCGACGCGGTGGTCTGCTCGGCCTCCAGGGGGCGGACAACGATGCGATCCTCAAGGGGCTTGATGGAGACAGACATGCTGCACACTCCTTCTTCGTCGACGTGCGGCTCCGGCGGGCTCGCCGGACCGCTGATGCTGTGGTCTGCGGGTGCGCCACGGGCGTCAGACCCTCCGTCGTCGCGGTGCCGGACGGTCCACCTCGGGCATTGGCACCCGGTACCCCCGAGTGCCAGTGCCCACTCTACTCCGGGTTCTGGCACTCCTTCAACATGAGTGCCAGCCGTGTCCCCGCCGTCCGCCGTGGGCGGAGGGCGCGGGGCGCGGTGCGGTGGGATGCCGTGGGGCGGCGGGCGGGGCGGGTTCCGAGCCCAAGAGCACGCGGAGTGGTCACGACTGCGGCCCGCAACCTGTCCCTCCCCCACTCCCCACCCTCCCCCCTCGCCACCCTCCGTGGGCAGAAACCGCACCCCCGCCCATCGCGTGGGCAGCATCCGCAGGTTTTCGATCTCCGTGGGCAGAAGCGCCCTCTCTTCTGCCCACGGATGTTGCGTGGGCGGAACTCCTCGCAGCTCTGCCCACCGAGCCATGACGACGTCGTCCCGGCGGGACCACCGGCCGCCGCCGAGTCCTGCACAGCCGGCCCACCCTGCGCTGGTGTGCACAGACACGCGGCCCGCCCGGCCGCCGTCGGGCCGACCGCGTCAGGGTCGACCCATGCCCTTCGCCCCCGACCTCCCCCTCGTCCCCGTCTTCACCACCCGCGACGTGCTCGAACGCGGTCTGCCGCCCAGCCGGGTGCGGCGGTCCGACGTCCTCCGCCTCGCCCGCGGCATCCACCGCCGACGTGACATGCCGCTGCGCACCTGGGAGTCGGCTGGGCTCCCGCCGCCGCACCACGGGGTCGGCCTCGACCTGCTGACCGCCCTCCTGCGGTCCCGTCCCGACGCCGTCCTCTCCCACGAGACGGCGGCGCACCTCCACGGCCTCCCGCTTCCCCCGGGCGGGGCCACGCGACGCGCCGCCGTCGAGATCACGTTGCACCGCGGCACCGCACGGGCGCGGATCCCCGGCGTCATGGAGCACCGCAGACCCCTGCCCGCCGGCCACGTCACCTCCGTGCTCGGGCTACGGGTGACGACGCCGGAACGGACCTGGCTCGATCTGTGCTCGATCGGCCACCCCTGGGACGAGGCATCCCTCGTGTCGGCGGGTGACCACCTGGTCCGTCACCCCTGGTCCCCGCGCGGCCGGCGGCCTCCCATCACCACGGTCACCGCGCTGCACGAGGCGATGCGGCCGCTCGGGCGGTTCGTCGGAAGACCGCGGGCGACGGCGGCGCTCGAGCGCGTACGGGTGGGTGCCGACTCGCCGCAGGAGACCCGGCTGAGGCTGGCGCTCGTCGAGGCGGGGCTGGGCGAGCCGACGCTGCAGCACGTGTTCGACCCCGGGCGGCGGGACGCCCCCGAGGCCGATCTGTGGTTCGAGGACTGCCGGCTCGTCCTCCAGTACGACGGCGAGGTGCACCGGAGTGCCGAGCAACACGCCCGGGACGCCCGGCGAGACCAGTACTACGCGGAGCGTGGGCAGATGACCCTGCACGTCACGAGCCGGGACGTCGGCGAGGGATACGCGCGGGTGATCGAGGCCGTCCTCAGACGACGGGCACAGGTCTCGAACGGCTGGGATGCCTGACGTCGTCGTCGCGTATGGCCCTGCCGTCCATGCGCAGGGGTTCCGTGGGCAGAAGCGAGGGTGCTTCTGCCCACGGAACCTGGAAACACGCGGGTTCTGCCCCCGGAAGGCGAGACCCGGCGGGTTCTGCCCACGGAACGCTCGCGTCGGCCGGGCACCCGACCCCCGCCCGGACCGACCCGGGCCGGCCTCACCGTCGCCCCGCTCAGTAGTACACGGCCAGCGGCCCGTGCGGTCCGTCCACCACGCTGCAGGGGGTCTTGAAGATTCGCTCCAGCACCTCAGGGCGCAGGATCTCGGCCGGGGTGCCGGTCTCCACCACCTGGCCGTCGCCCATGGCCACGATCCGGTCGGCGTAGTGGGCGGCGAAGTTGATGTCGTGCAGCACGATCACCACGGTCCGGCCCAGCTCGTCGGCGGCCCGGCGCAACTGCTGCATCATCTGCACCGAGTGCTGCATGTCCAGGTTGTTCAGCGGCTCGTCCAGCAGCACGTACTCGGTGTTCTGCGCCAGCACCATCGCCACGTACGCGCGCTGCCGCTGGCCGCCCGAGAGCTGGTCGAGGTACCGGTTCTCGAACGGGCCGAGGTTGAGGAAGTCGATCGCGTCGGACACGTGCCGCTCGTCCTCCAGGGTCAGCCGGCCGCGCGTGTACGGGTAGCGCCCGAACCCCACGAGCTGTCGCACGGTCAGCCGCGTCACGAAGTGGTTCTCCTGCCGCAGGATGGACAGGGTCTGCGCGATCTTCCGGGACGGCGTCGTGGTGATGTCGTGCCTGCCCACGGCGATCGTCCCGGCGTCGGCGTCCTGCAGCCGGCCGATCATCGTCAGCAGCGTGGACTTGCCCGCCCCGTTGGGCCCCACGAGCGCGGTCACTCCCCCGGCCTGGATGTCCAGGTCCACGGGTCCGATGCACACCTCATCGCTGTGGCGCTTCACCACGCCGCGCAGCTCGATCACAGACGTCCCTTTCTCATCACGACGACCAGGAAGGTGATGCCGCCGATCAGCTCGATGACCACCGTGACCGCACCCCCCGCGTAGAACACGTGCCGCAGCACGAAGTAGGCGCTCGTGAGCACCGCGTACCCGGCCAGCGCCGCCACCGGGAGGATGAACCGGTGGTCGTGGGTGTCGACGAGGCTGTACGCCAGCGTCGCCACGAGGAACCCGAGGAACGTCATCGGGCCCACGAGCGCGGTGGTCATGGCCATCAGCACGGAGACCAGCAGCAGCGTCACCATGAGCTCGCGCCGGTGGTGCAGGCCCAGGTTGGTCGCGGCGTCGGCGCCGAGCGCCACCGTGTTCAGGCGGCGGGAGCGCAGCCACAGCAGCGCGCACACGACGACGGCGATGGGCGCGGCGATCGCCACGTACTCGGTCCGGGCGTTGGAGATGTTGCCGAAGAGCCGCGCGCTCAGCAGGTCGAACGAGTTCGGGTCCAGCAGTCGCTGCATGAACGTGCTCAGCGCGGCCAGCCCGCCGCCCAGCACCACGCCCACGAGCAGCATCAGATGGACGCTGCCGTAGGGCCGGGAGAGCAGCCACGAGTACAGGGCCGTCGCCAGCGCCACCATGAGCGCGGCCTGGGCGAGGAACGGTCCCACCCCGGTCAGCACCGCGACGCCCGCGGCCCCCAGCACGTACACGGCGGCGGTCGACACGGCGGTGTAGAGCGCCTCGAACCCCATGATCGAGGGCGTGATGATGCGGTTGCCCGTCACCGTGTGGAAGCTGACGGTCGCGAAGGAGTGGCACAGCGCCACGATGCCGATCACGCCCAGGGACTCCACGCGCATCCGCGCGATCATCCAGAACGCGCGCGAGCCGGGCTCGGCCTCGTTGCCCCACAGCAGGACCCCGGCGGTGGAGAGCACGGCGACGGCGGCCAGCACCGCGACGACGACCGCATACCTCCGGCGGTCGGCGGCGGTGACGAACGCGCCGGACCGGCGCGGGGCGTCGGCGTCGACGGGCCCGGCGGCGGTGGCGCCGCCGAGCGGGGCGGGGAGGCGACCCGGGGCGGTCGCGAGCGGCTCAACCATGCTTGGCCTGCCTCAGCAGCAGGGCGAGGAACACGATCGCGCCCACGAGGCCCAGGATCAGCGAGATGGGCACCTCGAACGGGGCGATCACGGTGCGCCCGATCAGGTCGCAGACAATCACGATCCACACGCCGACCATGACCACCCAGGGCAGATTCGTGCGCAGGTTGTCGCCACGGACCATGGACACGAGGTTGGGGACCACGAGCCCCAGGAACGGGAGGGCCCCGATCACCACGGTGACCACGCCGGTGGCCACGGCCACCATGGCCACGCCGGTGAGGATCACGGCGTCGTAGTTGAGGCCGACGTTCGTGGCGACGTCCTTGCCGAGGCCGGCCACGGTGAAGCGGTCCGCGATGACGAAGACCGCCACGCACACGATCAGCACGAGGAAGAGCAGCTCATACCGGCCGCGGACCACGGAGGTGAACGAGCCGGCGAACCACGCGCCCACCTGCTGCAGCATGTCCGTCTGGAGGGCGAGGAACGTCGAGGCGGCGCCCACGACGGCGCCGAGCATGATGCCCACGATCGGCACGATGAGGGAGGACTGCAGGCGCACCCGCCGCAGGAAGAGGAAGAACACGAGGGTGCCGACGAAGGCGAAGAGGATGGCCCCGGCCATCCGGGTCACCAGGCCCGCCCCCGGCACGAGCACCATGGTCACCAACAAGCCGAGACCGGCCCACTCGGTGGTGCCCGTGGTGCTGGGCTCCACGAAGCGGTTCTGCGTCATGAGCTGCATGATCAGCCCGCACATCGCCATCGAGGCGCCGGCCAGCACGAGGGCGACCGTGCGCGGCACGCGCGTGATGGCGAACATCTCGCGTCCGCCCTCCGCGCCGACGTCGTACACGCCCACGAACAGCGAGACCACGACGAGGACCGCGGTCACCACGATGCCGGCCAGCAGCGGCCAAGTGCGCTGCCAGCGGGTGCGCTCGGGCCGCAGGACGGCGGGCGGGACCCAGCACACGCGGTCGCCCCGCCCCGGCTCCTCGAGCCGGGGCGGGGCGTCGGCGACGTGGTGACGCACGTCGAGAATCACTGCGCGCCTTCGAAGGCCTTCGCGAGGTCTTCCATGACGGTGGTGTGGTTCTGGATGTCCTCGGCGACGTAGAAGTCGGTGGGCAGGTACACGATGTTGCCCTCCTTCACCGCGGTCACGTCCTGGAGGGCCTCGGAGCGCTCGATCAGCTCGGCAGCGGTGGCGTTCTCCTCGCCGACGGCGGCGTCACGGTCCATGACGATCAGCCAGTCCGGGTTCGACTTCGCGATGGCCTCGACGGAGATGTCGTCGCCCTGGTGGTTGTCGGTGCCCGACTGCTCGAGGGCCGGGGTCAGGTCCAGCATGTCGAAGAACGGGCCGATGGCGCGGCCGGCGCTGGGCGCGACGTACGAGAGCTCACCGCCCGAGGCGATGAGGCCCATGACGGTCTGCTCGGGGTCGTAGGCATCCTTGGCGCGCTGGGTGGCGGCGTCGAAGTCGGCGATGAGCTTCTCGGCATCGGCCTCGTGGCCGGTGGCCTCGCCCAGCAGGGTGGTCAGTTTCTTCAGGCCTTCGTCCATGGGGGTCTGCGTGACGTCGAAGTTCGTGTCCACGACGGCGGCGTCGCCGGTCAGCTCGTCGATCTCCGCCTTGCGCTCGTTGAACCGCTGGCCGTTGAACACGACGTCCGGCTCAGCCGTGACGAACAGCTCCATGTCCGGCTCCCGGTGGTTGCCGATGTCGGCGACCGAGTCGTCCTGGAGGTAGGAGGGCCCGCCCTCGCCCTTGTACATGATCTGCTTCGGCGCGGCCGACAGCTCGACGCCCCAGTCGTCCAGGGTGCGGAAGGTGCGGTTGTCCGTGGCGATGACGGAGTCGACCTCCTCCGGCAGGGTGACCTCGGCGCCGGACATGTCGGTGACGGTGACCCCGGCCACGACGCCGCCTGAGGCGGCCGAGGAGCCGCCGGCGGCGCTCGCGGAGGACGAGGACTCGCCGGCGGCGCTCGCGGAGGACGAGCCCGTGGCCGCGCCGCCGGCGGAGCAGCCGACGAGGGCGAGGGCCGCCACCGAGGTCAGGGCGAGCCTGGCGAGGCGGGGGGCGCGGGCAGAACGCGGCATGGTTCTCCTTCTGGGGGGCGGGGCTGTCCCGGGATGAGCAGTCGGGGTGGTGGGCGCGCTCCCGTGGAGGTGAGCCTTGCCTCAGTCGAATACCGTACACGAGGGTGCCGTAATCCCCCAACGGGAGTTCGACGGGTCCCGCCGCCCGGGGCCCGCGGCCTCGAGCCCCGTCAGTCCAACGGCGTCACCTCGAGGGCGAACCGCGCCCGACCCACGCGCGCCAGCACGAGGGTGGCGTGCCGTCCGGCCCCGCCACGCCGGCCCGGCTTCGCCCCGCCGAGGACGGCGCGACGCACCTCCTCGGGCGTCTCGCGGATGCCCCGCTTCTTCACGTCCAGCCGACCCACCCCGGTCTCCTTCGCCCAGCGCCGCAGGGAGGCCAGGTGGAAGCCGTGCACCGCCTCGATCCGATGGGCGCGGGCCAGGCCGTCCCGCACGGGCTCGGGCGCGACGAGGTAGGCCAGGTGGGGGTCCAGCTGCCGCGTCGGCACGGGCCAGGACGCGGCCAGGTCCGTCACGAGTCCGGCCCGGATGACGGCGCCGTCCGGCTCGTGCAGGACCGCGCCGACGAGCCCCGCCATGCCCTCCTCCCCCACGGCCTCGACCTCGGGCGAGTCGCCGAAGTCCGCGCCGGAGACGAGCTGCGCCGTCGTCGTCTCCCCGCCCCGGACGGTCATGACGCGCGCCGCCCGCCGCACCCCGGGGCGGGCCGCCGCGTTGAACCACAGGGCGGCCTCCACGACGTCGCCGTCGACGCTCACCCACTCGGCCTCGGCGCCCGCCGGCACGGCCTCGTGCGGGAGCCCCGGGCCGAGCTTGACACCGAGCGGGACGCCCGTCGCGGCGATGTCCGTCACGACGCTCAGGGGCGGGGAGAACGCCTCGGGGTCGAACACGCGCGCGGACCCGCCCCCGCCGACCTGACGGCGGGCGGGGTCCAGCCACACCGCGTCCGCCTCGGCGGGCACGTGGGCGCGGGCCCAGGCCACGGCGTCGCCGTGCACCACACGCGCTCCGCGGTGGCCGGCGAGGTTCACCTCGGCGGCCGCGGCGACGACGGCGTCCCGCTCCACCGCCACGACGTCCAGGCCCCGGTCGGCGAAGGCGCGCGCGTCCAGGCCGAGACCGCAGCCGAGGTCGGCGACGCGCCGGGCCCCCGCGGCCGCCAGCCGGTCCGCATGCAGGCCCGCGACCAGCGGGCGGGTGGCCTGCTCCAGGCCGTCGCGCGTGAACAGCATCCGGCGCGCCTCCGGCCCGAGGCGGGCCTCCGCCCGGGACCGCAGCGCGGCCTGGGTCAGCGCGGCGGCCACGCGCTCGGGCGGGTGCCCCGCGGCGCGCAGGCGGGAGGAGACCGCGAGCGCGTCGGCCTCGCGGTACCCGGCGAGGGAGTCGAGCAGTGCGCGGCCCTCCGGCTCGAGGACGGGGGCCAGGGCGGTGTCGTCCGCCTCCGAGGCGGCGGCCGTGGGGCGCGGCGAGCGGGAGGCGGGGCGGGGACGGGCCATGCCCCACACCCTAGGTCCGGAGCGTGGACACCGGGCACAGACCGGGCCGGGGCTTCTAGGATGGGCGGCATGACTCTGCCCTTCGCCGACTCCGCGCAGTCCACTCTCGGAATCGAGTGGGAGCTCGCGCTCGTGGATGCCGTGTCCGGCGAGCTGCGCTCCGAGGCCCCGGACCTGCTGCGCACCCTGCATGCGACCGAGGGCCTCGCCGAGGACGACGTGAACCCGCACATGACCAGCGAGCTGCTGCAGAACACGGTGGAGCTCGTCACGGGCGTGCACGAGCGCGTGGACGCCGCGACGGCGGACCTCGGCCGGATCGCCGCGCGTGTGGCGGACGCCGCGGCTGCGCGGGGCATCTCCCTGTTCTGCCAGGGCACGCACCCGTTCGCGGACGCGATCGCGCAGCCCTCGACGCCCAGTGAGCGCTACGACCGCATGCTGGATCTCACCCAGTACTGGGGTCGGCAGCTGCTGATCTTCGGCGTGCACGTGCACGTGGGCCTGGACGACGTCTCCAAGGCCATGCCGGTGGTGAACGGCCTGGTCAACCGCGTGCCGCACCTGCTCGCACTCTCGGCCTCGTCCCCCTTCTGGGCGGGCACGGACACGGGCTACCAGTCCCAGCGCACCCTCCTGTTCCAGCAGCTGCCCACGGCCGGCCTGCCGTTCCAGTTCCAGGAGTGGGAGGGCTTCGAGCGCTGCGTGGCCCAGATGGAGCAGGTGGGCATGATCGCGGACGTCACCGAGTGCCGCTGGGACGTGCGGGCCGTGCCCCGCCTGGGCACGGTGGAGATGCGCGCGTGCGACGGCCTGGCCACGCTCGAGGAGATCGCCGCCGTGACCGCCTACACGCAGTGCCTCGTGGATGACCTGTCCGCGAGCCTGGAGCGCGGTGAGACGGTCGAGGTCCTGCCGCCGTGGCACGTGCAGGAGAACAAGTGGCGCGCCGCCCGGTACGGCATGGACGCCACCGTGATCGTGGACGCCCGGGGCACCCAGGTCCCGCTGGCGGAGCACCTGCCGGCGGAGATCGAGCGACTGACCCCGGTCGCCGAGCGGCTGGGCTGCGCGGCGGAGCTCGCCGGCGTCCAGGCGATGATCGACGACGGCGGCGCCGCGCGTCAGCGTCGCGTGGAGGCACAGGCCCTGGCCGGCCCGCCGGCCGCGGGTGAGGACACGGATGACGCGGTGGCCCCGCTGCGCGCGGTCGTGCTGGACGCCGCCGCCCGCACCCGCGCGTCGCTGGACGGCCGCACCGGCTGAGCGGCCGTTCCCCCGGCGAGGTGGCGGCCCCGCCGCCCCTGCAGGCTTCCGCCGCCCCGCCCGGCGCGTCTACGGTCGCACCATGCGAGCACTCACATGGCAGGGAAAGCGCAACGTCGCCGTCGAGGACGTCCAGGATCCGCGGATCCAGGAGCCGACGGACGCTATCATCGAGGTCACGTCGACCGGCATCTGCGGGTCGGACCTGCATCTGTACGAGGTCCTGGGGCCGTTCATGGACGCGGGGGACGTGATCGGTCACGAGCCGATGGGCATCGTCCGCGAGGTCGGGTCCGAGGTCACCCACATCCGGCCCGGTGACCGGGTGGTCGTGCCCTTCACCATCTCCTGCGGCCGGTGCTGGATGTGTCAGCGCGGGCTGCAGTCCCAGTGCGAGGCCACCCAGGTGCGGGAGCAGGGCTCCGGCGCCGCACTCTTCGGCTACTCCCGGCTCTACGGCTCCGTCCCCGGCGGACAGGCCGAGCTGCTGCGCGTGCCCCACGCGGACTACGGCCCCGTGAAGGTGCCGCACACCGGTCCGGATGAGCAGTGGCTGTTCCTCTCGGACGTCGTCCCCACCGCCTGGCAGGGGGTCCGGTACGCGAACGTCCCCGACGGCGGCACGCTCGCGGTGCTCGGCCTCGGCCCCATCGGCCAGCTGGCGGCACGCATCGGCGTGCACCTGGGGTACCGGGTGATCGGCGTCGACCCGGTCCCCGAGCGCCGCGCGATGGCGGCCCGGCACGGCATCGAGGTCCTGGACGCCGACGGCGGCGAGGCCGAGGTGCTCCGCGAGCGCACCGGCGGCCGCGGCCCCGACGGGGTCGTGGACGCGGTCGGCATGGAGGCGCACGCCTCCCCGGCGGGGCATGCGGCCCACACCGCCGTGGGCCTGCTGCCCGACGCGCTCGGCCGGGCGGCCATGAAGACCGCCGGCGTCGACCGCCTAAGCGCCCTCCACACCGCGATCGACGCGGTCCGGCGTGGCGGCACGGTGTCGCTCTCCGGGGTCTACGGCGGCATGAAGGACCCGATGCCGATGCTCACCCTGTTCGACAAGCAGGTCACCCTGACGATGGGCCAGTGCAACGTCCGTCGCTGGGTGGACGACCTGCTGCCCCTGCTCGACGACCCGTCCGACCCCCTCGGCGTGCTCGACCTGACCACGCACACCGCCCCGCTCGAGGACGCGCCCGCCCTCTATGGGACGTTCCAGAAGAAGGAGGACGGCTGCATCAAGGTGGTCCTGAAGCCGTGAGGATCGTCGTCCTGGGCGCGACGGGCAACGTCGGCACCGCTGTCCTGCACCGCCTCCAGGCCGCGGACGAGGTGAGCTCGATCGTGGGCGTGAGCCGGCGCGGCCCGGACCGGGCCGGAGCGCCCTACGACGGCGTCGAGTGGCACCGCCTGGACGTCGCGGAGCCCACGGCGGCGGGGCGGCTGCGCGAGATCGTCGCCGGCGCCGACGCCGTCGTCGACCTGGTGTGGGTGATCCGCCCCAACCGCGACCGTGACCACCTGCGCGCCGTCAACGTGGTCGGCAACGAGCGGGTGTTCCGGGCCGTGGCCGAGGCGGGTGTGCCCCACCTGGTCTACGAGTCCTCGGTGGGCGCGTACGGGCCCGGGCCGAAGGGCCGCGCCGTGGCCGAGTCCCATCCCACCACCGGGGTCCCCACCTCGCACTACGCCGCGCAGAAGGCCGAGGTCGAGTCGATCCTCGACCGCGTGCAGGCCGAGCACCCGGAGCTGCTGGTGACCCGGCTGCGCCCCGGGCTGATCTTCCAGTCCGCGGCCGGGCCCGAGATCAAGGACTACTTCCTGGGCGACCTCGTCCCCGCCCGGCTGGTCGCCCGCCTGCGCACTCCGGTGCTCCCCTTCCCGCGGGGCCTGCGATTCCAGGCGCTCACGGCCCAGGACGTGGCGGACGCGTACTGGCGCGTGATCGCCCACCGGGCGGGCGGGGCCTTCAATGTGGCCGCCGACCCCGTGCTGGACGCGCACACCATGGGCACCGTCCTCGGGGCGCGCCGCATCCTGGAGTTGCCCGTGGGCCTGTTCCGAGCGGCCGCGGCGCTGACCTACCGGGCACGGCTGCAGCCCACCGACCCGGGGTGGGTGGACATGGCCGCGGCAGCGCCCATCATGGACACCACGGCCCTGCGCGCCGCGACCGGCTGGTCCGAGACCACCGACGCCCGGGAGGCGGTCCGCCTCGTGCTCGACCATCTCGACGGCGCCGAAGGCCTCGGCAACGCCGGGCACCGCTCGCACTCGCCCACGGAATGAGGACGATGACCATCACCCGTCGGGCCGCCCTGACGGGCCTGCTCGGGGGCGTCGCCCTCGGGTTCACCGCCTGCACCTCCTCCGGCTACCCCGCCGACCCGGACGGCACCCTGGACCGCGTCACGGGCGGGGTGCTGCGCGCCGGCGTCGTGCACCACCCGCCCCACGTGGACGCCTCGGGCGCCGAGCCCGTCGGCCCCGAGCCCGACCTGATCCGCGGCTTCGCGGCGGCGCACGACGCACGCGTCGAGTGGACCGTGGCCGGGGAGGAGGCGCTCATGACCGCGCTGGAGAAGGGCGACATGGACCTGGTGGCCGGCGGCCTGACCTCGGCGTCCCCGTGGACGTCGCACGCGAGCATCACCCGCGACTACGCCGAGGCGGAGGGCCCGGACGGCGAGCCGGTGAAGCTCGTGATGGCCGTGCCCCTGGGTGAGAATCAGATGCTCAAGGCCCTCGAGGCGTACTTCGACCAGCGCGCAGCGGAGGAGGCCCGATGACGCGGCGGGACACCCGGGAGACGGGGCCGAGCGGGCGCCGGTTCGGCGCCACGGAGCTGCCCCCGGAGATCGAGCGCGTGGTCCAGCAGGCCAAGCGGCTCGAATGGGCGACGCTGGGGGTGATCGTGGTCACGATCGTCCTCGTGGCGATCGTGATGGGCTCCTCGCAGGCCATGCGGGCCGCGTGGATCGAGGACCTGCTCTCCCTGATCCCACCGATCGTGTTCCTCGTCGCCCTGCGCGTGGCCCGCATGGCCCCGACGCGGGCCCGGCCCTACGGCTCTCACCGGTCCGTCGGGGTGGGGCACCTCGTGGCCGCCGTCGCCCTGTCCGTGATGGGCGTGGTCCTCGTCGGCGACTCCGTGCTGGGCCTGGTGACGGCGGAGCACCCGCCCATCGGCACGTTCGACCTGTTCGGGCACACCGTGTGGCAGGGCTGGTTCATGATGGCCGTGATGGCCCTGTCCGTGCCCGGGCCCATGATCCTCGGCCACAAGAAGCTCAAGCTGGCCGAGCAGCTCCACGACCGCGTGCTGTACGCGGACGCGGACATGAACAAGGCGGACTGGCAGACGGGCGTGGCGACCATCGTCGGCGTGGCCGGCATCGGCCTGGGCTGGTGGTGGGCGGACTCCGCTGCGGCGATCTTCGTGGGCGTGAGCATCGTGCTGGACGGCTGGAAGAACCTCAAGGAGGCCGTCACGAACCTGGCGGATCGCCGCGCCGCCACGATCGACGGCGCCCGGCCGCACCCGCTCATCGACCGTGCCGAGCGGGTCGCCTGGGCGGAGCCGTGGGTGCGCCATGCGGGCGCCCGCGTCCGGGACGAGGGCCACGTGTTCCACGTCGAGATGTTCGTGGTGCCGCACGAGGGGGCGGACGTGACGGTGGGCCGCTGCTGCGCGCTGCGGGACGCGATCGCCGCCCTGGACTGGAAGCTGCAGGACGTCGTCGTCGCCCCGGTGGACGAGCTGCCCGCCGAGGTGCACGGCGGTCGGTCCGGGGAGCATCAGACGGGCGAGGAATAGCCCGGGCCTCAGCCGGCCAGGAACCGGCCCTCGAGGGTGGCGGAGGTGATGCGCTGGACCTCGCGCTGCTGGTCGCCGGTCCTCTGGCGCAGGGCGTGCATCTCGGCGGCGTCGACCGCCGGCAGGTGCGGCGCGAGCTGTTCGAGGACGTGCCACATCGCGGACTTGGCCTGGAGCGTGCCCTGCAGCAGGTCCAGTTCGATCTGCGTCCAGCCGGAGCCGCGCGTGCGCAGCGCGTTCACGGGGTTGAGACGTCCGCCGACCTCGGCCGCCGCGCCGGCGGCCCGGTCCACCAGCGGGGTGCGGAGACCCAGTTCGCCGATGAGCGCCTCGAGGCGGTCCTGGTCGTCCTGGACGGCGTCGCCGAGGCGGCGCAGCGCGGCCTCCTGCGGGGTGCCGGCCCAGGTCTGCTCGGCGGCGCGGAACGCCTTCACACCGGAGCGGGAGCCGAGCAGGTGCTGATTGAGGAAGTCCTCCAGCATCTGCTCGTCCACGGCCGCAGAGGTGGACTCGGGGCGGGGGTAATCATGGCCGGTCATGGGCCCTGTGTACGAAACGTGCGGGCGTGGCGGCAAGGGGCCGGGCGCGCTCAGACGCTGACGACCTCGACCGGCTGCCCCGGGTCCGCGCCGAACCACGCGTCGGAGGGGGCGACGCCGTCGCGCACCAGGCGTGCGCCGAGCGCGGCGACCATCGCCCCGTTGTCGGTGCACAGGTCCACGGGCGGGACGGTCAGCTCGATGCCCGCGGAGCGGCACCGGTCGGCGAGCAGGGCGCGCAGGCGCGAGTTCGCCGCGACGCCGCCGCCGAGCATCAGGTGGGTGAGCCCGTGCTCGCGGCAGGCGCGGACGGCCTTGGCGGTGATCACGTCCGCGACGGCCTCCTGGAAGGAGGCGGCGATGTCCGCGCGCGGCACCTCGAGGCCGCGGGCCTCGAACTGCTCCACGGCGCGGGAGACGGCGGTCTTCAGCCCGGAGAAGGACCAGTCGTGCCGGTGCGGGCCGGGCTCCTCGGCGCTGCCGACGAACTTGCCCGCGGTGAGCCCGCGAGGGAAGCGGAAGGCGGTCGGGTCGCCCTGGGCGGCGAGCCGGTCGATCACGGGGCCCCCGGGGTAGCCCGCCCCGATGAGCCGGGCGACCTTGTCGTAGGCCTCGCCGGCCGCGTCGTCGATGGTCGAGCCCAGCAGCTCGACCTCGGAGCTGATCCGGCCCACACGCAGGATCTCGGTGTGCCCGCCGGAGACGAGCAGGGCGCCCAGGTCCGTGGGCAGGTCGTCCCACTGCGCGGGCCGCACGCCGTCCAGCATGCCGACGCCCACGTGCGCCACGAGATGGTTGATGCCGTAGAGGGGCGTGCCGAGGGCCGTGGCCAGCGCCTTGGCCCCCGCGACCCCCACCATGAGGGCGCCCGCCAGACCCGGACCGGAGGTGACGGCGATCGCGTCGAGGTCCGCGAGGGTGACGCCGGCGGTGTCCAGGGCGCGGCGGATCGTGGGCACGAGGGCCTCGAGGTGGGCGCGGGCGGCGATCTCCGGGATCACGCCGCCGAAGCGCACGTGCTCCTCGACGGAGGAAGCGACCTCGTGGGCCAGCAGGGCGGTGCCGCGGACGACGCCGACGCCGGTCTCGTCGCAGGAGGACTCGATGCCGAGCACGAGGGGGGCTGCGGTGGCGGTGGGCATGGGCTCCAGTCTAGTGAGCGGCCCGGTCACAGGGTCTTGCGCATGATCACGGCGTCCTCGCCGCCCGGGTAGTAGCGGCGGCGCACGTGCAGCTCCTCGAATCCGTGGCGCGCGTAGAGTCGCCGGGCGACGGCGTTGGAGGCCCGGACCTCGAGCATGAGGGCGCTCGCGCCGCGCGCCGTGGCCTCCGCGGCCATCCAGCGCAGCTGGGCCGCCCCGATCCCCCGCCCCTGCGCCGCCGCGACCGTGCCCACGGTCTGCACGTCGGCGACGTCGCCGACCACCATGATCCCGCCGTAGCCGACGATCTCGCCGGGGGCGGGGCCGTCGTCGCCCGCGGAGCCGGGCGCGGCCACGTCGCGGACGACCACGCGGTAGTCCCGGGTGGGCGGGCGGCCGTGCGCGTCCCGTCCGCCGGCGGGGCCGGTCTGGGCGAGCTCCTCCTCGTAGAAGTGCGCGGGCCAGGCGTCGAGCGGGAAGAGGGTGGCCTCGTGGGCGAGCACCTCGGGGATGTCCCACACGGTCATGGGGCGCAGCAGGTATCCGGGCGGCAGCCCGTGCTCGTCCTCGGCGGGGCGCCCGTCGTCGGTCGGGGCCGGCTCGGCCGGGCTCACGCGCCTGCCCGCTTGCGGGGGCCGGGGACCTTGGCGTCGGACTCGCGCAGGTAGAGCGGCTCGGCGGGCACGAGGCCGCGGCCGCGCCGCAGGGCGAGCTCGGCCACCTGCCCCACCCCGACGGCGGACGGCGTGGCCGTCTCCCAGTCCGGCACCGCGCGCAGCGCCTCGGGGTAGAGCCCGGCCCCCGCGCCGTAGACGGGCAGCGGGGTGACCTCGTCCGCCGGCGAGACGAAGGGGCCGTGCAGCAGCGTCGGCTGCCCGCCGACCTGCGCGTAGTGGGCCCAGTAGACCTCGCGGCGGCGGGCGTCCGTGGCGACCACGAACTCCTCGATCCCGTGGCGGAAGGCGTCGACGCCGGCCGCGTGGGCGAGCGCGTCGAGGCTGCGGACCCCGTGCACGGGCACGTCCCACGCCAGGCCGAGGGCGGCCGCGGTCGCCAGACCCGCGCGCAGCCCCGTGAAGGGTCCGGGGCCGACGCCGACCGCGAGCGCGTCCAGCGCGGTGCCGGTGACGCCGGCCTCGCCGAGCACGGTCTGCACCGCGGGGGCGAGCACCTCGGCGTGGGCGTGGGTGTCGTCCGTGGCCCAGTGCGCGAGCTCCTCACCGTCCCGCAGGACGGCGACGGAGGCGGCGGCGGAGGAGTCGATCGCGAGGAGCAGGGCCATGGCCGCCAGTCTACGGAAGCACGACGCCGACCCAGCGCGGGCCGCGGCCGGTCACGACGGCCGAACGCAGCTCCTCGGCCTGGCCCCCGTCCTCGTCGGAGAAGTCGGTGACGATGCCGTCCTCGCCCTCCCCCGCCGGGGCCGCGGGGGCGTCCTCACCCCCGCGGGCCCGGACGATCTCGATGTCCAGCCACGAGGCGTCCGGGTCCTCGGGGAACCCGGCGAGGGACTCGGCCATGCCCCGGCCCCACTCGACGACGGTCACGGAGCGGTCCACGCTCGCGTCCAGGTCGAGGTCCGTGAGCTCCCCCGCCGAGCGCAGCCGGTACGCGTCCACGTGCACGAGGTCCGGGGTGCCCGCCGGGGCGTCGGCCGGAGCGGGGTGGACGCGGGAGAGGACGAACGTCGGCGAGACCACGCCGGAGGCCACGCCGAATCCGCTGGCCAGCCCCTGGGTGAAGGTCGTCTTGCCCGCGCCGAGGTCGCCCGTGAGGATCAGCACGTCGCCGGCGCGGAGCACCCCGGCGAGGGCGCGGCCGAACGCCCGGGTGCCGTCGGCGCCCTCGAGCGGGACCGTCGCCGTCAGCACGGGCTCGGGCAGGGTCGGGCCGGGGGCGGGGAACTCGTGGTCGCTCATGGGCGGGCCTCCTGGGTCGACGTGGGGTCCACGTGCTGCCGGTCCACGCGGCCTCCGATGCGGGTCACCAGCTCGTAGTTGATCGTCCCGGCGGCCGCGGCCCACTCCTCCACCGGAATGCCGGAGGCCGGTCCGAACAGCTCGACGGCGTCGCCGGGCGCGTCCGCGGCGTCCGGGCCGAGGTCCACCACGAACTGGTCCATCGCGATGCGGCCCACCACGGGGACGGTCCGGCCGCCGACCTGGACGCGCGTGCCCTCGACGACGCGCGGGACGCCGTCGGCGTAGCCGACGGGCACGAGCCCGAGCGTGGTGGGCTCCGCCGTGACGTGGCGGAACCCGTAGGACACGCCCTGCCCGGCGGGGACGGCCTTGACGTTGGCCAGGACGGTGACGAGGGACATGGCCGGGCGCAGCCCGAGCTCGGCGGCGGTGACGTCCGCGAACGGGGAGAGCCCGTACAGGCCCAGGCCGACGCGCACCATGTCCAGGTGCGTGTCCGGCCGGGCGAGGGTGGCCGGCGTGTTGGCCAGGTGCCGCAGCAGTGGGTGGCCGAGCGTCTCGGCGGCCTCGGCGGCCATC
>NZ_JXSP01000096.1:0-12768 GCF_000946635.1 Micrococcus sp. MS-ASIII-49 | reverse complement strand
GATGGCCGGGATCCTCCCCGGCCCGGCGCGCCCGCGAGCGCCGCGCCACGTCCGCGGCCAGGACGGCACCGATCGCCCCGGAGAGCACGTCACCGGTGCCGCCCATCGCGAGTTCGGGCCCGCCGCCGGTCACGGCCCACGCCTCGCCGTCCGGGGCGACCACGAGGGTGCGCTGACCCTTGAGCAGGACGGTGGCCCCGTGCGCAGCGGTCCACGCCCGCAGCGCCGCGAGCGGGTCGGCGGCGTCGGCGCCGTCCGCGGGGACGCGCTCGTGCAGCCGGGACCACTCCCCGGCGTGCGGCGTCAGGACCACGGGCGTGCCGGCCGCGCGCAGCGCCCGCAGCTCGGCGGCGGTGACCAGGTCCAGGGCCGAGGCGTCGGCGACCAGGGCCGCCTCCGGCCGTTCCTCGAGCGCGGCGAGGACGCCGGCCCAGCGCCGCCGCGCGTCGTGCTCGGTGTCCAGGCCGGGGCCGGCCACCCAGGCGTCCGCGCGCGACGGCTCGGGCCCCTCCGCCGAGACCAGCGCCTCGGGGTGGGCGGCGAGCACCAGGTCCCGGGTGGTCTGCGGGCCGGCGTGGTGCACCATGCCCGCTCCCGTGTGCAGCGCGCCCGCGCTCGCGAGCACGGCGGCCCCCGGGTAACGCTCCGATCCGGCGACGACGGCCACCACGCCGCGCGTGTACTTGTGGGCCTCGGCCGCGGGGGCCGGGTGGGCGGCCCGTGCGGCGGCCTCGTCCATCACGCCCAGCCGCGCGGCCGGCGACGTCGGCAGGTGCGGTCCCAGCCCGATGTCCACCACGTGCACGGTGCCCGCGCGCGCCGCCCCCTCCCCGAGGACGAGACCGGACTTGAGGGCGCCGAACGTCACGGTCGCGTCCGCACGGAGGGCCTCCCCCCGCACCTCGCCGGTGTCCGCGTCCACGCCGGAGGGCACGTCGCACGCCAGCACGAGCGCCTCCGCCGGCAGCGCGCGCGCCGCAGCGGGCAGCTCATACTCGCCGGTGAAGCCCGTGCCGAGCACGCCGTCCACCACGAGCGCGGCCTCGGGCGGCACCGCGTCGGCGCGGCGTCCCCCGGCCGCTCGCAGCGCAGCCCAGCCCTCGGCGTGCCAGCGCGGGGCGCCGTCGTCGTCCCGGCGGACGGGCACGGCGACCGCGGCCACGCCCCGGCGGCGCAGGAAGGCGAGGGCGAACAGCGCGTCCCCGCCGTTGTTGCCGGGCCCGACGAGGGCGGCCACGGTCGCCCCGGCCACGGGGCCGCGCTCACGCAGCAGGGCGGCGGCGTGCTCGGCCAGGGCCCAGGCGGCGGCGTGCATCAGCTCCGGGCCGCGGCCGGCCGCGAGCAGGGGCTCCTCGGCCGTGCGCACGGCCGAGCCGGTCACGGCGATGCGGGTCAGGTCATCGGCGGTCATGCGGGTTCCTCCTCGGCCGCGCGGCGTTCGGCGACCACGTAGGCGGTGGCGACGTCCCCGTCATGACTGAGGGAGAGGTGCCAGTGGGTGATGCCCAGGGCCTCGGCCCGGGCCTGCACGGTGCCGGTCAGGTGCACGGTGGGGCGGCCGTCGCCGTGGTCCGGGCGCGGGATCCAGCAGTGGTGCCACATCATCCCGGGCGGGGCGCCCATGGCCTTGGCGACCGCCTCCTTGGCGGCGAAGCGCGCGGCCAGCGAGCGCAGCGGCAGGTCCCGCTCGTCCTCGGTGAACAGGCGTGCGCGCAGCGCCGGCGTGCGCTCGAGCTGCGCCCGGAACCGCGGGACGTCCACCACGTCCACCCCCACGCCGATGATCACGCCGCCCCCGCCCGCCGGGCGCCCACGACGACGGCGCCGGCCTCGTCCCCGACGGGCTGCCCGCGCAGTCGCTTGGCCAGGTCGAGCGGCCACTGCAGCACGCCGGGCAGCTGCTGGTCACAGCCCGGCGTGAGCATCGCCTTCCCGTAGGCCAGCACGCCGTAGACGCCGTGCTCCAGGCGGCCGAGCCGGTCGAAGCCGGCGTCGAACGCGTACAGGGACACACGGCCCTCCTCGGGGGTGAAGCACCGCTCCGCCAGCAGCCGCGCACGCTCCACGTGCTGGTGGAAGGTGAGCACGCCCAGGTGGTGCAGGCCCAGCTCGCGCATGCGGTCGGCCGCGTGGATGACCTCGCCCTGGGTGGTCACCGGATCGGGTGCGAAGCACTCGACGCTGACGCCGGCCAGCCGCGGGTCGCGTTCCTCCGGGCCGCCGCACAGCTTCTCGTGCCCGTCCGGCCCCAGGTACGCGGAGACGAAGAGCCGGTCGGTGACGCCGGACGCGGCGAGCTCGATCGCGGCGTCATAGACGCGGGGCTGGCTGTAGAGGACGAGGAGGGCGTCCACGCGCGGTGCGTCGTCCGGGTGTGGCTCCGTCACGGCGTGCGTGGCCCATCCCGCGCCGAAGGCCAGTCCCAGCGCCGCCAGGGTCGCCACGGTGGCGCAGAGGGCCCGCGCCCACCGCGGCAGTCCACGGCGGACGCGCCCCCGGTCGGCCTGCGCGCTCATGCGCCCTCGGGGACCTGCCGCAGCACGACGGTGGAACGGGCCTGGACCTCGAGCACGTCCCCGGCACGCACGCGGGGGTGCGAGCCGCTCGGGGCGACGTGGGACGAGGTGTCCACGACGACCTCCCACTCGGCCGGGAACGTGGGCCCGGGCAGGGTGTACGGCACGGGCTCCCACCACGCGTTCATGAGGACGTAGAAGTCCCGGTAGGGCCCCTCCCCGTCCTCGTCCCCGCGGGGGAGCGTGTGCCCGTTGAGGTAGAAGCCGATCGACCGGGCCTCGGCGCCCCAGTCGTCCTCCGTCTTGGCGGTCGCGTCCGGCTCGAGCCACACGATGTCCGGCAGGGGCGCCTCGATGTCGCGGGCCGCCGGGCGACCGTCGAAGTGGTGGCGACGGCGGAACACCGCGTGGTCACGGCGCAGCGCGATCAGGTCGCGGGTGAACGCCACGAGCGAGTCGTCCATGGCGGACCAGTCGATCCACGAGATCTCGTTGTCCTGGCAGTAGACGTTGTTGTTGCCGCCCTGGGTGCGGCCCAGCTCGTCGCCGTGGCTGATCATGGGCACGCCCTGGCTGACCAGCAGGGTGGCCAGGAAGTTGCGGCGCTGGCGGGCGCGCAGCGTCACGACCTCGGGGTCGTCGGTCTCCCCCTCGACGCCGCAGTTCCACGAGCGGTTGTGTGCCTCGCCGTCGTTGTTGTCCTCGCCGTTGGCCTCGTTGTGCTTCTCGTTGTAGGAGACGAGGTCGCGCAGGGTGAAGCCATCATGGGCCGTGACGAAGTTGACGGACGCGCCGGGGCTGCGCCCGTCCCCCTCGTAGAGGTCGGCCGAGCCGGTCAGGCGGGTGGCGAACTCGCCGAGGGTGCCGGGCTCGCCGCGCCAGAAGTCACGCACGGCGTCCCGGTACATGCCGTTCCACTCGGACCAGAGGCCGGGGAAGTTGCCCACCTGGTAGCCGCCCCAGCCCACGTCCCACGGCTCGGCGATGAGCTTGACGGTGCGCAGCACCGGGTCCTGGCGGACCACGTCGAAGAACCCGGAGAACATGTCCGGGCCCTGCTCCCCCTCCACCCGGGTGAGGGTGGTGGCCAGGTCGAACCGGAAGCCGTCCACGTGCATCTCGGTGACCCAGTAGCGCAGGGAGTCCATGACCAGCTGGAGGGCCTTGGGGCTGGAGAGGTCCACCGAGTTCCCGGTGCCCGTGTAGTCCATGTAGTGCCGCTCGTCGCCGTCGACGAGGTGGTAGTAGCCGGCGTTGTCCAGCCCGCGCAGGCTGAGCATGGGGCCCTTGTCGTTGCCCTCGGCCGTGTGGTTGTAGACCACGTCGAGGATCACCTCGAGGCCGGCGGCGTGCAGGTCCTTCACCATCTGCTTGAACTCGCGGACCTGGCCGCCCACCTCCGGGGACGAGGCGTAGGCGGCGTGCGGGGCGAAGAAGCCGAGCGTGTTGTAGCCCCAATAGTTGCTCAGCCCCTTCTCCTGCAGGGTGGCGTCGTTGACGAACTGGTGCACGGGCATCAGCTCGACGGCGGTCACCCCGAGCTCGGTCAGGTGGCGGACCACCTCCGGGTGGGCCATGCCGGCGTAGGTGCCGCGCAGCTCCTCGGGGACGGCGGGGTGCAGCTTGGTCATGCCCTTGACGTGGGTCTCGTAGATCACCGTGTCCGTGAGCTCGACGGCGGGTGGGGCGTCCTCGCCCCAGTCGAAGTCCTCGGCGACGACCACGCCGAGCATGCTCGTGCCCAGGTTGTCCGAGGTGTCGATGCGGTCCGGCTCGTCGAAGTCGTACGAGTGGTGCTGCTGGCCCCACTCGTAGTCGCCGGTGAACGCCCGCGCGTACGGGTCCACCAGGATCTTGGCCGGGTTGTGCCACAGGCCGCGGGCGGGGTCCCAGGGACCGTGCACGCGGTAGCCGTAGCGCTGCCCGTGCCCGATGCCCGCCACGTGGGCGTGCCATGTGGTGCCGTGCCGCTCCTCGAGAGGGATGCGCGTCTCCGTGCCGTCGTCGGCGACGAGGCACAGCTCGACCGCCTCCACCTCGCGGGAGACCGCGAGGGCGAAGTTGGTGCCGGTCTCGTCCACGGTGGCCCCGAGGGGGTACGGCTGGCCGATCTCCACTGTGTGCATGACTCTCCGGGGTCTCGTCGTGCGGCCCGCCGGGTGCGGCGGGCCTCCTCGGGGAGTCTACTGGGGCGGGAGGACACCGTCCCGGACGCGTCGCGGGCCCGGCCGCTGTGTGGCGGCCGGGCCCGGCAGGAGAGGTCTCGGTGGCCTCAGCGGCGGATCACTCCACCGTGACGGACTTGGCGAGGTTGCGCGGCTGGTCCACGTCGTAGCCCTTCGCCGTGGCGAGCTCGAGGGCGAAGATCTGCAGCGGGACCGTGGTCAGCAGCGGCATGAGCATCGGCTGGGTCTCGGGGACCTCGAAGACGACCTCGGCCTGGCCGCGCACGGCCGCGTCGCCGCGCTCGGCGACCGCGAAGGTGCGGGCGCCGCGGGCGCGGACCTCCTGGATGTTCGAGACCACCTTGGCGTGCAGCGAGTGACGGTCCATGGGCGAGGGCATGACCACGAAGACCGGCTGGCCGTCGTCGATCAGGGCGATCGGGCCGTGCTTGAGCTCGCCCGCGGCGAAGCCCTCGGCGTGGATGTACGCGAGCTCCTTGAGCTTGAGCGCGCCCTCCATGGCCACCGGGTAGCCCACGTTGCGGCCGAGGAACAGGACGGAGGTGGCGTCGGCCATGGAGCGGGCGAGCTCCTTGACCTGGTCCTTGGCGGCGAGGATCTCCTCGATCTTGCCGGGGATCGCCCCGAGGTCCGCCAGGATGTCCTTGATCTGGCCGCTGAACAGCTTCTTGTTCAGCTGGGCCAGGTACAGGCCCAGCAGGTAGGCGGCGGTGATCTGCGCCAGGAACGCCTTGGTGGAGGCGACGGCGATCTCGGGGCCGGCGTGCGTGTAGAGCACGGCGTCCGACTCGCGCGGGATCGTGGAGCCGTTGGTGTTGCAGATGGACACGGTGCGGGCGCCCTGCTCCTTGGCGTAGCGGACCGCCATGAGGGTGTCCATGGTCTCGCCGGACTGGGAGATGGACACCACGAGGGTGTGCGGGTCGATGATCGGGTCGCGGTAGCGGAACTCGTGGGAGAGCTCCACCTCCACGGGGATCCGGCACCAGTGCTCGATGGCGTACTTGGCCACCGTGCCCGCGTAGGCGGACGTGCCGCACGCCAGGACGATGATCTTGTCGACGGCCTTGAGCTCCTCGGGGTCGATCCGCAGCTCGTCCAGCATCAGGGCGCCGGCGGCGTCCGTGCGGCCCAGCAGGGTGTCCTGCACGGCCTGGGGCTGGTCGTGGATCTCCTTCTCCATGAAGGTCTCGAAGCCGCCCTTCTCCGCGGCCGAGGCGTCCCAGTCCACGGTGAAGCGCTTGCCCTCGGCGGGGCCGCCCCGGAAGTCCGAGATCTCGACGGCGTCGGCCGTGATCGTCACGACCTGGTCCTGCTCGAGCTCGATGGCCTCGCGGGTGAAGTCGATGAAGCCGGAGACGTCCGAGCCGAGGAAGTTCTCCCCCTCGCCCAGGCCGACGACGAGCGGCGAGTTGCGGCGCGAGGCCACCACGCGGTCCGGGTGGTCCACGTGCACGGCCAGCAGGGTGAAGGCACCCTCGAGGCGCTGGGAGGCCAGCTGCATGGCGCGGGTCAGGTCCTGGCCGGCCGCGTTCCGGTAGACGTCGGCGAGGAGGTGGGCGGCCACCTCGGTGTCCGTCTCGGAGAGGAACTCGACGCCCTTGGCGAGCAGCTCCTCGCGCAGCTCGGCGTAGTTCTCGATGATGCCGTTGTGGATCAGCGCCAGGCGGCCCTCGTCCGCCACATGCGGGTGGGCGTTGCGGTCGGTGGGGCCGCCGTGGGTGGCCCACCGGGTGTGGCCGATGCCGACGAGGCCGGTGGGGATGGGGTGCTCGGCGAGCTCCTCGGCGAGGTTGGCGAGCTTGCCCGCCTTCTTCCGGTGGTACAGCTGACCGCCGTCCACCACGGCCACACCGGCGGAGTCGTATCCGCGGTATTCGAGACGGCGCAGGCCCTCCATCAGGACGTCGAGAGCGCCGTGCTCACGATCCGACTGGGGCTGGCCGATGTATCCGACGATTCCGCACATGCGCACGAGAATACCGGGCCGGACCCGACTTCGGCGCACGGCGGGCCGGGTCACTCCGTCCGGGACGAGAACCCCGCGGGGTTGGCCTCCTGCCAGGCCCAGAGGTCCCGCACCATCGCGGTCACATCGCGCCGGGCGTGCCAGCCCACCTCGGCGCCGATCGCGTCCACGGCGGCGCACGACTCGGCGATGTCCCCGGGCCGGCGCTCGACCACGCGGTACGGGATGCGGCCGCCCGTGACCGCCTCGAAGGCGCGCACCATCTCGAACACGGTGACGCCCTCGCCCCGGCCGATGTTCCAGACCCGGGTCGTCGCACCGCCCCCGGCCGCCACGCGGGCCGCGAGCCAGTCGAGCCCGGCCACGTGCGCCTCCGCGAGGTCCATCACGTGGATGAAGTCGCGCACGGCGCTGCCGTCGCGCGTGTCGAAGTCCGCGCCGAACACCCGCAGCTCGGGGTACGCGCCGGAGGCCACCCGCGCCACGAAGGGCATGAGGTTCGCCGGCACCCCGCTCGGGTCCTCGCCCAGCCGCCCGGAGGGATGCGCGCCGACCGGGTTGAAGTAGCGCAGCATCGCCAGCCCGCCGCCGTCGACCGTGGCGCAGACGTCGCGCAGCACCTGCTCCGCCATGAGCTTGGAGTGTCCGTAGGGCGAGACCGGGTCCGTGGCCGCGTCCTCGGCGACCGGCACCGGCGCGCGGTCGCCGTACACGGTCGCGGAGGAGGAGAACAGGACCGTGCGGACGCCGGCCGCGAGCGCGGCCTCGGCGACGGCGGCCGTGCCGCCCACGTTCACGTCGTAGTAGGCGGCGGGGCGGGTCATCGACTCGGTGGGCGACTTCAGCCCGGCGAAGTGCACGAGTGCGGCCGGGCCGAAGTCCGCGAGCGCCCCGCGGTAGTCCTCGGGGCGGCGGATGTCGGCCACGTGCAGGCGCAGCCGCGACCCGCCCAGACGCGTTCCGGCGAGCTCGGCGACGCGCTCGAGCGACGTCGTCGTCGCCGTGACCAGGCTGTCCAGGACGAGGACGTCGTGGCCCGCCTCGAGCAGCGTGAGCACGGTGTGGGATCCGAGGTATCCGGCACCGCCGGTCACGAGAACGCGCATGGGCCGATCCTATCCGGGCCCTGTGACGTCACGCGGGGGCCCGCTCCGGGCGGGCCGCGGCCATAATGGATCGGGTGACCTACACCCCCCCGACCTCCGAGCTGCCCCTCGTGGGCCCCGAGGAGCCCGCGGACGCCGTGCCCGACGGCCACCAGCGCTCCCCCTTCGTGGAGCTGGACCGCCAGACCTGGGCCCGTCTCGCCTCGGAGATGGCGCAGCCCTTCGACCAGGCAGACGTGGAGCGTCTGCGCGGCCTCGGCGAGCATCTGTCCCTGCGCGAGGTCGCCGAGGTCTACCTTCCGCTCTCGCGCCTGCTGAGCATCAACGTGGAGGCCTCCGCGGCCCTGCGCAGCGCGACCAACGCGTTCCTCGGCGAGCGGACGGGGCGCACCCCGTACGTGATCGGGGTGGCCGGGTCGGTCGCCGTCGGCAAGTCGACGACGGCGCGCGTGCTCCAGGAGATGCTGCGCCGCTGGCCGACGACGCCGCGCGTCGAGCTGGTCACCACGGACGGTTTCCTGCACCCCAACGCGGTGCTGCACGAGCGCGGCATCATGTCCCGCAAGGGCTTCCCCGAGTCCTACGACCGCCGCGCGCTGCTGCGCTTCATGGCGGACGTCAAGTCCGGGGCGCAGGAGGTGCGCGCGCCCGTGTACTCGCACATCACCTACGACATCGTGCCGGGCGAGGAACAGGTGGTGCACCGTCCCGACGTGCTGATCGTGGAGGGACTCAACGTGCTGGCCCCGCCGCGCACCCGGGCCGACGGCACCGCCGGGCTCTCCGTCTCCGACTTCTTCGACTTCTCGGTGTACGTGGACGCGCGCGCGTCCTGGATCCGGTCCTGGTACATCGACCGGTTCATGGGTCTGCGCTCGGGGGCCTTCGCCGACCCGCGCAGCTACTTCCACCGGTACTCCTCCCTGTCGGACGCCGAGGCTCAGGCGACGGCCGAGTCCATCTGGGACTCCATCAACGGCCCGAACCTCGAGCAGAACGTGCGCCCGACCCGCGGGCGCGCCCGGCTGGTGCTCACGAAGAACGCGCAACACGAGGTGACCCGCGTGCTGCTGAGGAAGGTCTGACCCATGCGTCGCCCCCTCCCGCTCGCCGCGCTGGCCGCGCTCGCGCTGCTCGCGGCCGGCTGCGGCACGCCCGCCGCGGGCCCGTCCTCGACGCCGACGACGCCGACGTCCGGCTCCGCGAGCGCGGCCGCGTCGTCCCGCGCCGCCTCGAGCACGGCGCCGTCGTCGGGCACGCACGCCGACCCGGCCACCCTCGACGTCGTCGTGAACAAGACCCGCCCCGTGGCCCCGCCCGACTGGGCGCCCTCGGATCTGGTGGCCGTGCCCGGCAGCGAGCTGCCCCTGCGGGCGGAGGCCGCGACGGCGGCCGCTGACCTGCTGGATGCCGCCGCGGCGGCGGGCCACCGCCTCACCACCCTGAGCGCCTACCGCTCGTACGACTACCAGGTCCGGACGTACGGCCACTGGGTCGACGAGCTGGGCCGCGCCGAGGCCGACCGCGTCTCCGCGCGTCCGGGGTACTCCGAGCATCAGACCGGCCTGGCCTGGGACGTGGGCGACGCCGCGACCCCCGCGTGTGACCTGGAAGCGTGCTTCGGCGACACCGCCGCGGGCCGTTGGGTGGCCGCGCACGCCGCCGAGTACGGGTTCGTCATCCGCTACCCCGCCGGGGCCGAGGACGTGACGGGCTTCGCCCACGAGCCCTGGCATCTGCGCTACGTCGGGTCCGCGGAGGCGGCCCGGGTCGAGGCGGCCGGCGGCGTCCTCGAGACCGCGTGGGGTCTGCCGCCGGCGCCGGACTACACGGACTGAGACGCACGACTCGCTCGACCCTGTACCCCGCCGCCTTCGTGACACGTAGGATTCTCCCCATGCTCCAGGGATTCAAAGACTTCATCATGAAGGGCAACGTCCTCGACCTTGCCGTCGCCGTCATCATCGGCGCCGCCTTCGGCAAGATCGTGAACGCGCTCGTCGAGGCGGTCCTCATGCCGCTCATCGCCGCCGCCGTGGGCTCGCCGAACTTCGACTCGTTCGCCGTGCTGACGGTCAACGGCAACGACGTGAAGTTCGGTGTGCTGCTCACCGCGATCGTCAACTTCCTTCTCATCGCCGCGGCCGTGTACTTCGCCATCGTGATGCCGATGAACAAGATGATCGAGGCCCGCAACCGCCGCCTCGGCATCGACCCCGCCGAGGAGGAGGTGGCCGCCGACGTCGCCGTGCTCACCGAGATCCGCGACCTGCTCGCCGAGCGCCGCGGCGGCCCCACCTCCGGGACCACCACCCTCTGATCTCCCCCTGTCCGACGCCGAAGGGCCCGGGACGACTCACACGAGTCGCCCCGGGCCCTTCCTTCATGCCCTCGGCGGCACCGGGGCCGTGCCCTCAGGGCCGCGACGTCGTCCGGTCCGCGCTGGACCCGGCGTCCGGGGCGACCTCCGAGTCCTGCCGGTCCGGATCCAGGCACGGCAACCACTCCACGGGGGCGCTCTGCCGCGCGCACACGGGCGCGTCCACGGCGAGGAACGCGGCCGACCACAGGACCGCCAGCCCCGCGAGCAGCCCCGCGAACAGGGTCCAGCGGCGGGGCCGGGGGGCCGCGTCCGACGTCATCGGTCCGGTCAGTCGTGCAGGCGCAGCTCGCGCTGCACGACGTCGGCCAGCACCTGGGCCTCCCGGCCGGCGGTCTCCTCGTCCGGGGCCTCGACCATGACGCGCACGACCGGTTCCGTGCCCGACGGGCGCAGCAGCACGCGGCCGGTCTCGCCGAGGCGGGCCTCCGCCTCGGCCACCGCCGCCTGGACGGCCTCGTCCTCGGCGGCGCGGGACTTGTCCACGCCGCGCACGTTCACGAGGACCTGGGGCAGCCGGTCCATCACCGCGGCCAGCTCGGAGAGCGGGGTGCCGGTCTCGGCGACGCGCGAGGCGAGCTGCAGGCCGGTGAGGACACCGTCACCGGTGGTGGCGTGGTCCGAGAAGATCACGTGGCCGGACTGCTCGCCGCCGAGCGAGTAGTCGCCGAGCTTCATGCCGGCCAGGACGTAGCGGTCGCCCACCTGGGTCTCGACGAGCTGGACGCCCTCCCGGCCCATGGCCAGCTTCAGGCCCAGGTTGGACATGACGGTCACGACCAGGGTGTCATCCCGCAGGACGCCGCGGTCCTTGAGGGCCACGGCCATGACGCCCATGATCTGGTCGCCGTCGACGACCTCGCCGTGCTCGTCCACGGCGAGGCACCGGTCGGCGTCGCCGTCGTGCGCGATGCCGAGGTCCGCGCCGTGCTCGCGCACGGCCGCCTGGAGCTTCTCGAGGTGGGTGGAGCCGTAGCCGTCGTTGATGTTGAGCCCGTCCGGGGACGCGCCGATCACCACGACCTCCGCGCCGGCGGCGCGGAACGCCTCGGGCGAGCAGCCGGCGGCCGCGCCGTGTGCGCAGTCCAGGACGACCTTGAGCCCGTCCAGCCGGTGCGGGAGGGTCTGCAGGAGGTGGAGGACGTAGCGGTCCTCGGCGTCCGCGAAGACGCGCACGCGGCCCACGTCCGCGCCCTGGGGCCGTCGCGGCGTCACGCCCTCGAGGTGGCGGATGATCTCGTCCTCCTGCGCGTCGGTCAGCTTCTCGCCGCCGCGCGCGAGGAACTTGATGCCGTTGTCCGGGGCCGGGTTGTGGGAGGCGGAGATCATCACGCCGAAGTCGGCGTCCAGGTCCCCCACGAGATAGGCGGCGGCGGGGGTCGGCAGCACGCCGGCGTCCCACACGTCCACGCCCGAGGACGCCAGGCCCGCCTGCACGGCGGCCGTGATGAACTCGCCGCTGATGCGCGGGTCCCGGGCCACGACGGCGACCGGGCGTCGGCCGGCGTCGAAGGCCTCCGCGCCGAGGACGGGCGAGGCGGCCTGGGCCAGCTGGACGGACAACTCCACGGTGAGGGTCTCGTTGGCCAGGCCACGGACGCCATCGGTTCCGAACAATCTCGACATGATCAGTCAGTGTAGGGGCCGCCCCTGCGGCCTGCATCACGGGAGGGTCACGAAACGGGCCGGGGGGCGGTAGCATCGGACCGGTCGAGCCCCCGCGGCCGCGCCCGTCCGCTCACATCCGCCCGGGAGGCCCCGCCCCGAACCCGAAGGACCTCGATCCATGCCCGACGTGACCCCGCCCCCGCTCCCCCATTCCTGGACGCGCCGCAGCGTGCTGGGCGGCACGGGCCTGGCGATCGCTGCCGGCGTGGCCGGCTGCGGGCGTGATGAGCAGGCCGAGCAGAGCTCGGAGGGCGACGAGCAGGCCACCCGCCTGCCCGCCCCGGACATCATCACCACCGCGCAGTGGGGCGCCATGCAGCCCAACTACTACCTGCAGACCCTGAACGAGCGCCCCTCCTACCTGGTGATCCACCACACCACCACGCCGAACGTCACGGACGGCTCCCGGGAGGCGGCGGAGAGCATCGCGCAGGTGGTCCAGAACGCGCACATGAGCCCCGCGAACGACTGGGGCGACACCGGGCAGCACTTCACCGTCTCCCGCGGCGGCTTCGCGATGGAGGGCCGCCACGGCTCCCGGCACGCGCTCGAGGGCGGACAGACGTTCATGCTCGGCGTCCACGCGCTCGGGTTCAACGCGTATGCGCTCGGCATCGAGTGCGAGGGGCTGTACATGCTGAACCCGCCGCCGCAGAGCCTCTACGCCGGCCTGGTGCCGCTCGTCGCCTACATCTGCCAGCAGTACGAGCTGCCGCCGTCCCGCATCATCGGCCACCGCGACGTCACCGCCACCAGCTGCTGCGGCGACGCGTTCTACGCCAAGCTGCCGATCCTGCGCGAGGACGTCCGCCTCTCCCTGGCCTCGGGCGAGTACCACGTCTCGGAGGGCTTCGGGGCGGACAACCTCTTCGACGACGCACACGTCACCCCGGAGTACGTGGAGGAGGAGCGCGGCTGAACCCGCCCCCGCTCCCCACGACGG
>NZ_JXSP01000100.1:0-1250 GCF_000946635.1 Micrococcus sp. MS-ASIII-49 | reverse complement strand
AGCTGTGGCGGGGCGAGCACGCCGAGGCGGACGCGGCGGCCGCCGTCGTCACCGCGCTGCCCGCCGCCCGCGCCGTCCTGGCCTCCGCCACCACGGTGCGGGCGATCGCCGCCCACGAGCTGGACCGTCCGACGGCGGCCCTCGACCTGGCGCTCGAGGCGGCGGAGCGGATGGCCTCGGTCGGTCTGCGGCGCGGCGCGGCCTCCGCGGCAGCCCTGGCCGGGCGCGTGGCCGGCGACCTCGACGGGTACGAGGAGGTCGCCGTGGCCGCGTGGGAGCTGGCCTCCGTGCACGCGGAGAAGGCCGAGGCGCCGGAGGCCTCGAGCCTGAGCTACTGGTGGGCGCACCAGCTCGTGCTCGCCGGCCGCGCCGACGAGGCCGAGCCCCTGCTCGCCCGGTTGGTGCGCCGCGAGGCCACCCACGGCCGGGACGTCGAGCAGGCCCGCGCCCTCGTGGACCTCGGCCACGCGCACCACGACCAGGACCGCGCCGAGAACGCGCTGCCCCTGTGGCGGGAGGCGGCCGGCCTGTTCGAGGCCCACGGCCAGTGGGAGGACGCCGCGCGCACGCTCCTGGCCGCCGGCGCCCTCGTGAACCGCGAGCGCGACGAACGCACCCGGCCCTCGGCCCTCGACCTGTTCGAGCGGGCGGTCGCGGCCGCGCGCCAGGCGGTGGACGAGGACCCGGCGGTGCTGCCGGCCGCGCTGCACGCGCACGGGTACCTGCTGTGCGAGTCCGGCCAGGCGGAGGGCCTCGACCTCCTCGAGGAGGCGCTCGCCCTCGTGCGGGACGCCGGCGCCGACTGGCAGGTGGCCGACTACACGGACACCCGCGCCCGGGCCCTGTGGTCGCTCGAGCGGGGGCCGGAGGCGATCGCCACCGCGCTGCAGGCCGCCGACCTGTTCACGGCCGCCGGGGACCGCGAGGGCGCCGCGCAGGCCGAGCTCTTCGCCGCCTACGTGGTGGCCGAGGACGGCAGCCCCGAGCAGGCCGCGACGCTCTTCCGCCTGGTGTGCGACTCCACCGACTCCACGCTCGTGCGCCTCGGCGCGCTCACGGGCCTGCACCAGTGCCTGTCCGCCCTCGGGGACCACGACGGCGCCGCGCGCGTCCGGGACGAGCTCGACGCGCTCCGCGAGGGGCTCGGCGCGGACTGACCGCCGCTCGAGGGGGCGGCCCGGCCCGGCGGGCCGGCCCGACTGTGGCGGCCGCCGTCGCGGGTCAGAGGCCGACGCGGCCCAGGGCGGCGG
>NZ_JXSP01000099.1:0-1432 GCF_000946635.1 Micrococcus sp. MS-ASIII-49 | reverse complement strand
GCCGCGGGCGGGGCCTGCCGCTCCTCGGCCGCCGGGGCGGTGGGGCGCTCCGGGACGACGACGGCGGCGGGCCGGGCGCGACGGGTGCGGTCGCGGACCGCGAGGGCCCGCAGGCCGGCCAGCCCGGCCACGGCGAACAGGAGCGACCAGCCTGCCAGGGCGAGCGTGCCCGCGCCGAACGCCGCGGCGAGCCCGGCCACGAGGAACACGAGCAGGGCCACGAGGACGGCGAGGAACAGCGCCGTGCGCCCCCACCGGATGTGCAGGCCGGTCCGGCCGCGGGCGGCGCGCGCCGCGTCGGCGGCGGCGCTCAGGCGGCCCGAGAACCGGGCGGTCAGGGCACGGACGGCGGGCGAGCTCTGCAGGCGGTGCATGAAGGACCTCGGCATCGACGGGCGGGCGGGGGCGGACGCGAGACGATGGCGGCGCAGCACGAGCCGCCAGGCCAGGAAGGCCACGAGGGCCACGATGACCAGCGACGCGCTCACCCGGGCGTCGGCCAGCGCGTCGAGCGCGGCCTGCACGGCCCTCGTCGGCGCGGTGGTCTCGTCCATGCCGTCAGCCTAGCGCCGGAGGCGGACCGGCCCGGCCATCGCGGCGTGTCCGCACGCGGCGTGTCCCGCCGGACCGCTCAGGGGCGCGGCCGGGTGGCCAGCCACCGGGCCAGCAGGCCGTCGGGGACCTCCTCGGCGGTCACCGCGAACGTCCGGTGGTCCCGCCAGGCGCCGTCCACGTGCAGGTACGCGCGCCGCAGGCCCTCGTCGCGCAGGCCGAGCTTCGCCACGACCCGCAGGCTGGCCGCGTTCTCCGGGCGGATGTTGACCTCGACCCGGTGCAGACCGGCGCTGCGGAACGCCCAGTCCGTCGCCATGGCCACGGCCGTCGGCGTCAGCCCCCGGCCGGCCTCGCGACGGTCGATCCAGTAGCCGATCGAGCCGGAGAGCACCGAGCCGTACTGGATCCCGCCCAGGGACAGCAGCCCCACCAGACGGTCCCGGTCCGGGCGGTCGTCGTCGAGGACCATGCCCCACGTGTAGGCGCTGCCGTCCCGGCCCTGGCGGCCGTGCCAGCGGACCATCTGCCCGAACGACGCCGGGCCCGCGCCCGGCACGGGGCTCGTGGCATCCCACGGCGTCAGCCACTCCCGGTTGTGCGCCCGCTGCTCCTCCCACGCCTCCCGGTCCCGCCGCCGCAGCGGCCGCAGGGCGAGGGTGCTGTGCCGCAGGGTCACGGGCCAGGGGGAACGCTGCCAGGACATGGCGTCGATCCTATGCGCGGCCGGGCGCGGCACCGGTGCGGCGGGCATCATGGGGACATGCGCACTCCCCCTCCCGTGCCCGAGCCCGCCGCCACGGGCCCCGTCGCCGGCGTCGACGACGTCGTGGACGCCAAGGCCGCCCTGCGTGCGCGCCTGCGCACCGCCCGCCGCGAC
>NZ_JXSP01000095.1:0-15300 GCF_000946635.1 Micrococcus sp. MS-ASIII-49 | reverse complement strand
CCGGGCCACCCAGTATCGAAGGAGAACCACCCGTGGCCGGTTTCCGCACCGAAGATCCCACCACCGGAGAGATCGTCCGCACCTGGGACGCGATGAGCGAGGAGCAGGTGGAGGACGCCCTCGCCGCCGCCCAGGACGCCTTCACCACCTGGCGGAGCACTGACCCCGTCCGGCGCGCTGAGGTCCTGCGGCGCACGGCGGACCTGCTCGCGCAGCACGCCGACGAGCTCGCCGACATCGCCGCCGAGGAGATGGGCAAGCCGCTCGCCCAGGGCGTCGGGGAGGCGCAGCTGTGCTCCCAGATCTTCCGCTACTACGCGGACAACGCCCAGCAGCTGCTGGCGGACGACGCCCTCCCCGCCCACGGCGCCAACTCGACGCGCGTGGAGAAGGAGCCGCTCGGCGTCCTCCTCGGCGTGATGCCGTGGAACTACCCCTACTACCAGCTGGCCCGGTTCATCGCCCCCAACCTGCTGCTGGGCAACACCCTGCTGCTCAAGCCCGCCTCGATCTGCGCGGCCTCCGCCCTGCGGCTCGAGGAGCTGCTCACCGAGGCCGGCCTCCCGGAGGGCGTCTACCAGACGCTCCTCGTGGGCACGGACCGGATCGACGGCATCATCGCCGACCCGCGGGTCCAGGGCGTCTCCCTCACCGGCAGCGAGGGCGCGGGCGCCTCCGTGGCGGCCGCGGCCGGTCAGCACCTGAAGAAGGCCGTGCTGGAGCTGGGCGGCTCCGATCCGTTCATCGTCCTCGGCGGCGACCTCGACGCCGTGGCCGCGACGGCGGCGAAGGCGCGGCTGAGCAACGCCGGTCAGGCCTGCAACTCGCCCAAGCGGATGATCGTCCTCGACGAGCACTACGACGCGTTCGTGGAGAAGCTCACCGCCGCGTTCAAGGACGCGACCGTCGGCGACCCCCGCGAGGAGGGCACCCAGGTCGGCCCCATGTCCAGCACCTCCGCTCGGGAGGACCTGATGGAGCTGGTGGACGACGCCGTCTCCCACGGGGCGCAGGTGCGCACCGGCGGTCACGCCCGTGCCGGCGCCGGCGCCTTCATGGAGCCGACCGTGCTCACCGGGGTGACCCGCGAGATGCGCGCCTGGTCCGAGGAGCTCTTCGGCCCGGTCGCCGTCGTGCACCGGGCCGCGGACGTCGACGAGGCCGTCGCCCTGGCCAACGAGTCCGACTTCGGCCTCAGCGGCTCGGTGTGGTCCGACGACCTCGAGCTCGCCGAGGCCACGGCCCGCCGCCTCGACGTGGGCATGGCCTTCGTGAACGAGCACGGCACCACCCAGGCCGGGCTGCCCTTCGGCGGTGTCGGCCGCTCGGGCTTCGGCCGCGAGCTGGGCCCCTACGGCGTGGACGAGTTCGTGAACAAGCGCCTGGTCCGCGTCGCGGACCCCGTCACCAGCGCCTCCGCCTGACACCCGCCCTCGTCGGAGGGCCTTCGCCCCGAGGAGGGGCCGCGCACCGCCGCGGCCCCTCCCCGGCGGCGTTCCCGACTACTGTGGGTCCCATGCCCGAACCCACCCCCGCATCCCTGCGCATCGCCGTCCTGATGGACAGCGACAACGTCTCCCCCAAGTTCGCCCCCCTGATCCTCGAGGAGCTCGCCACCTACGGCACCCCCACGATCAAGCGCGCGTACGGCGACTGGACCACGACCAACCTCAACGGCTGGAAGAAGGCGCTGAACCACCACGCGATCCAGCCGGTCCAGCAGTTCGCCTACACCGTGGGCAAGAACTCCTCGGACTCCGCGCTCATCATCGACGCGATGGACCTGCTCTGGATGGGCAACGTGGACGCGTTCGCCCTCGTCTCCTCCGACTCCGACTTCACGCGCCTGGCCACCCGCCTGCGCGAGGGCGGCAAGCGCGTGATCGGCCTGGGCGCCCGCAAGACCCCCGCCTCCCTGCGCAACGCCGTGGACCAGTTCATCTACCTCGAGCTGCTCGGCACCGCCACGGACCACGACGTCGACGACGACGAGACCGGCGAGGACGCCCCCGCCAAGGAGGAGAACGCCAAGGCGTCCGAGGGCTCCGGCCGCTCGGGGTCCCGCCGCGGTGGTCGAGGCCGCGGTCGCGGGGCCAAGACCACCGACGCCACCGACACCCCCGAGGCCACCGACGCGGACGCCGAGGCCCCCATTGCCGACGAGGCCCCTGCTGCCGACGAGGCCCCCGCTGCCGACGAGGCGCCCGCCGGGGACGCCGCCGCCGGCAAGGACGGGAAGGCCGCGGAGGCGAAGTCCGGGGCCGGTCGGCGGGGCCGCCGTGCGTCGTCGTCGGACGTCACCGAGGACCCGACCCCGCCCGAGGTGCCGGTCGAGGCCGAGCCCGAGCACGACGAGGCCGACGCCGCCCCGCGCATCGACCTGCAGGCCGCGCTCACCAAGGCCGTCAACGCCACGAGCACCGACGACGGCTGGGCCACGCTGTCCCTGATCGGCCAGCACCTGAGCCGCACCCACGTGGACTTCGACCCGCGCGACTTCGGGCACTCCAAGCTCTCCACCCTCGTGGAGGACCAGCCGTACCTGCGCACCCGCACCGAGGGCCGGACCATGGAGGTCTCGCTGGTCCGCCGCCGCAGCCGCCGCGCCGAGGGCTGAGCGGCACGGCCCGTCGTCCCCCGCGGCCGGCGGGCCGGTCAACCGGCCGTTCACCCGCCGGCCACCCGCCCACCACGCCCGCCCGGTAGGCTCCCCGCCATGGGGAACACTCTGGGCTTCCTGCGCGGCGTCGACCGCCTGCACGCCTTCTACACGGAGAACGTGCGCATGCTCGCGCACGCGTACGACCTGACGGACGAGGAGGCCTCGGAGCTGCTCGCCAACACGGGCTTCACCAACGTCTCGGTCGCCATCCTGCGCGGCCCGCGGGTGGACATCATGGCCGCCGCCACCGGCGTGCCGCAGGACGAGAGGCACGACGCCGGCCCGGCGCCGTCGGAGGACGACGCGCCCGACCCGGACGGCGACCGCCCCGACTGAGCCTCGCCTCGAGTGCGGCCGGGCGGCTCAGGCCGCACCGCGCAGCACGGCCAGCACTCCGGCCGCGTCCGGCGTGGGGGCCGTCCCGAGCAGGGGCAGACCCCGCCGCGCGCACGTGTCACGGGTCGGCGCGCCGATCGCCACGAGCCGCACCCGCTTGCCCACCAGTGGCGTCAGACCCGCGGCCACGAACTCCTCCGCCGCGGAGGAGCTGGTGAGCACCACGGCGGTCCCCGCCGCGACCGCGGCCAGCCGCGCGGGCGTCACGACGTCCCCCCGGCCCTCGTCCGCCGCCCCGTCGAGCAGTCGCCTGCCGGCCTGCGCCGGATACGGCACTGTCCGGTAGGCGAGCCCGGTCCGCACGTCCCAGCCCGCCGCGCGCAGGCCGTCGGCGAGGCGGGGCCGGGCCCGATCGGACTGGGGCAGCCACGCGCGGGCGCCGCGGGGATGCAGGGCGGCGAGTCCGGCGATCAGGCCCTCGGCGGAGCGGTCCTCGGGCGGCAGCCACGGCGCCGCATCGCAGCCCGCCTCGGTCAGCACCCGTGCCGTGCCCGGTCCGGTGACCGCGATCCGCGCGCCCGCCGGGACATGACCGCCCCAGCCGACGGCCCTGAGCGCGCGCACGGTGTTGGGGCTCGTCACCACGAGCCAGCGGGGCCCGTCCGAGCGCACCGGCCCGACCGCATCGCCGTCGGCACCCGCCCAGTCCGCGAGCAGCGCGCGCAGCGGGCCGTCGTCGTCGGGCAGCGCAAAGTCGGTCAGCGGCAGGAAGCCGACCCGCAGCCGCCGCCCCGCCACCTCGGCGCCGGCGAGACCGGCCTCCAGGTCGCCGGCCTGGGCCGGCTGGCGGGTGAGCAGGACGCGCATCTCAGGCCGGGTCGTCGGGGCGCGGGGCGCCGTCGCCCCGGTCCACCCCGCGCACCGTGCCGGGCAGCAGGTCGGCGCCCTCGGCCACGAACTGCTCGGCCACGTGCACGCCGAGTGCCTCCGCGGCCACGAACAGGGTGTCCTCGAGCCACTCGTCGGCGGCCGCCGGGTCACCGGCCACGTCGGCCGGCACCGGGTCGAGCTGCACGGACGAGGTCCGGCGCAGCACGCGGGAGCCGTCGAGGGCGGCCACCATCGCGGTCATCTCGATGCGCGGCGCGCCCGCCTCGCCGTCGCTCACGCGGGCCACGGCCCCGATCGGCGCGGCGCAGCCGGCCTCGAGGCGACGCAGCAGGGCCCGCTCGGCGGTGACCGCCACGTGGGTGTCCCGATCGTCGACCAGCTCGAGGGCGGCGTGCATCCTCCCGACCGGCGCCTCGGGGTCCAGGAGCGCCCGACCGAGGAAGGACTCGTCCTCGGCCCGGATCTCCACGGCCAGGGCGCCCTGCCCGGGGGCGGGCACCATGACCTCCGGGTCGATCCGCTCGGTGATCACGTGGTCCAGGCCGAGCCGGTCGAGCCCGGCACAGGCCAGGATCACGGCGTCGAGGTCACCGCGGGGCGAACCCGCGGCGGCCGGGGCGTGATCGTCGTGCTGCTCCAGCCCGGGCACGCGGGCCAGGCGGGTCTGCACGTTGCCGCGGATGTCCACCAGCTCCAGATCCGGGCGCAGCGCCTTGAGCTGGGCCACGCGGCGCGGCGAGCCCGTGCCCACCCGGGCGCCCTCGGGCAGGGTCGCCAGGGTGAGGCCGTCGCGGGCGCACAGGGCGTCCCGCAGGTCGGCCCGGGCCGGCACCGCGGCGATCTCGAGGGTCTCCGGCTGGGCGGCCGGCAGGTCCTTGAGCGAGTGCACCGCCGCGTCCACGACGCCGTCGAGCACGGCGGCCCGCAGCGCCGAGGCGAACACGCCGGTGCCGCCCAGCGAGGCCAGCGAGCCGGTGGTGACGTCGCCCTCGGTGCGGATCACCACCAGCTCGTGGGCCAGGCCGGAGCGCTCCGTGAGCGTCTCGGCCACGTGGCTGGTCTGCGTGGTCGCCAGGGCGGAGCCCCGGGTGCCGATGCGCAGGGGGGTCACGGTCTCAGGCCTCCTCGGCGGGGGCCGCGGCGCCCGCCTCGTGCTCGGCCAGCCCGCGCACGGCGGCGTCGACAGCGGACGTCGTCGGCCGCGTCGAGCCGTCCCGCATCACCTTGACGCAGCAGTCCGGCCGGCACACGTCGTACCACGCCGGGAAGCAGCCGACCGCGGCGCGACCCTCGCGCCGGCCCAGCCGCTCCTCCACGATGTCCACGAGCCCGGCCACGAACCGCGGGTCGGTGCCCGGGGTGGGGCTGCGCCGGAACCCCACGCCCAGCCCCTCGGCGGTCTCCTTGGCCTCGGTGTCGAGGTCCCAGACCACCTCCATGTGGTCCGAGACGAACCCCAGCGGCACGACGACGAAGCCCGCCACGGCGCGCCCCTGCGCGTCCGTCTCGGCGCCCTCGCCCGCGAGGTGCTCCATCGCGTCGTTGATGTCCGGCTCGAGCCACGGCACCGAGGGCGGGCCGGAGCGCGACTGGTACACGAGCGACCACGGCACGTCCGCGGCCTCGGGCACGCCGGCGAGGATCTCGCGGGCCACATCGAGGTGCTGCGCCGAGTACACGTCCGCACCCTCATCGCCCGGCTCCGCCCCCGCCTGCGCGCGCAGGTCGGCGGCGAGGCCGCGCGGGCCGGCGGCGGCGGCGTCGGAGGTGGGGATCGAGTGGGTCGCGAAGAGCACGTGGATCCGCGCGTCGTCCCCCAGCTCCGCGCGCAGCGAGGCCAGGTCCGCGCGCAGGCCGTCCCGGAACGGCTCGATGAAGCCGGGGTGGTTGAAGTACTGGCGCGTCTTGTCCAGGTCCACCTTCCCGGTCAGGCCGGTCTGCTCCATGGCCATGCCCATGTCCTCGCGGTACTGGCGGCACGAGGAGTAGCAGGAGTACGCGGAGGTGGTGACCGTCAGGATGCGGCGGTGCCCGTCGGCGTGCATCCGCGCGAGGGTGTCCGGGAAGTAGGGCTCCCAGTTGCGGTTGCCCCAGTACACGGGCAGGTCCAGGCCGCGGGCGGCCAGCTCGGCCTCGATGGCCGCCTTCAGCGCGCGGTTCTGCGCGTTGATGGGGCTGACGCCGCCGTTGGCGCGGTAGTGGGTGGCGACCTCCTCGAGGCGCTCGTCCGGGATGCCGCGCCCGCGCGTGACGTTGCGCAGGAACGGGATCACGTCGTCCTGGCCCTCGGGCCCGCCGAAGGAGGCGAGCAGCAGGGCGTCGTAGTCCTTGGGGGCCATCACGCCGCACACGTCGTAGTCGACGCCGGCGGCGGCCTTCTCGGGCGTCCGGAGGGCCGGGGCGACGCCGGCGTCCGGGCCGGTGTGGACGGGCGCGTCGGCGCGGGGCTCGGGGGCGGTAGTCATCAGGCCAGCACCTCCGCGATCTCGGCGGTCTCCAGACGGCGTCCGGTGTAGAACGGCACCTCGCTGCGCACGTGCAGGCGGGTCTCGTTGTTGCGCAGGTGGCGCATCATGTCCACCAGGTCCGTCAGCTCGTCCGCCTCGAGGCCCAGCAGCCACTCCCAGTCGTTCAGGCCGAACGCGCTGGTGGTATTCGCCCACACCTGCGGGAAGTCCTGGCCGAGCTGGCCGTGCTCGCGGAGCATGCGGGCCCGCTCCTTCGGGTCCAGCAGGTACCAGTCGTACGAGCGCACGAACGGGTAGAAGCACAGCCACTTCAGGGCCTTGCGGCCCATGGCGAAGGCGGGGACGTGGTCCTTGTTGAACTCGGCCATGCGATCTGCGCCCATGGCCGAGAGCACCATCGTGGTGCCCTCGAGCAGACGGGTGCGGCGCAGCTCGCGGATGGCGGCCTGCAGGTCCTCGGGCACCTGGCCGTACATCCACACCATGACGTCGCCGGCCTCGCGCATGCCCGAGACGTCGTAGACGCCGCGCACGGTCACGCCGGTCTGGGCCACCCGCGCGACGGCCTCGTCGAACTCCTTGGCGGCCTTCTTCGCGTCGCGGCCCTCCAGTCCCAGCCAGCCTGGCTCGCCCTGCGGGCGGGCGAACACGGTGTAGGTGGTGAACCAGTCCTTGCCGGCCTCGGCAGGGGTGGTGGTGCTGTCCTTGGTCATGGTCCTCTTCCTTGGGATCCGATTGCGTCAGGGGTGGTCTGGGGGCGAGGTCAGCCGGCGGGCGGTGCGTCGGCGCCGAGGGTGCGGTCCACGCCGGCGACGACGGCGGCCAGCCCGGTGCCGTGCACCCAGCTGCCCACGAGGTCGAGGCCGGGCACGTCCCGTGCCCAGTCGATCAGCGTGTCCGCCTTCGCGCGGTCGGGGCCGGCCTGCGGCGGGATGGAGCGGCGCCAGCGGGTGACGGTGCGGGCGACGACGTCCTCCTCCGCCAGCGGCACCCCGGTGAGAGTCGCCGTGTCCACGAGCGCCTGCGCGAGCAGCTCCTCGTCCGCGCTGCGATGGCCCAGGGCCTCGGGCCCGCCGCCCTGGCGGCCGTAGGACAGGCGCAGCACGTGGCGGTGGGGATGGCGGGCGACACCGTCCTCCTGCGGACGCGCGACGACCTCGCGCAGCCACGCCCACTTGGCGGTGGCGTGGGTCAGGGCCTTGGCGGCCACGTCCGTCCCGGCGCCGACCAGCACTCCGGTGCCGCGTGGCGCGTCGTCCAGGCCCGCGGCCTCGACGACGAGCGTGGCCAGCGCGATGCCCTCGCCGAGGGCGGGGCCGGCGTCGGGGTCCAGGGCCTCGGCCGAGAGCGGGGCCAGCAGGTCCCAGGCGGTGACGCCGTCCACGGCCAGCACGACGCGGTCCACGTCGAGCCCGCGGACGACCTCGTCGTCCCGGTCCGAGATCTGGGCCCACCAGCCGCCGGTGGCGGGCACGCGGGACAGGGCGGCCACCCGGACACCGCGCAGGACGGTGGCCCCGTCCTCGCGCAGCGCCTCGACGAGCCGGCCGGTGAGGCGGACCATGCCGCCGTCCAGACCGGCCACGAGCGAGCCGGGGGTCCCGGTGGACCGCAGCGCGGCGACGCCCGCGGCCAGCCCGCCGTGCTCCACGGCGGCGGCGAGCAGGCCGGGGGCCACGCGCTCCAGCTCGACGACCGCGGGGTCGGCCGAGTGGACTCCGGCGACGACGGGGGCCACGAGGCGGTCGAGCACCTCGTCGCCGAGGCGGTCGGCCACGACCTGCGCGACGGTCACCGGCTCGCCGGCCGCGAGCGCGGCGGCCCAGCGATCCATGGGGGCCTCGGCGTCCTGCCGGGCGCGCTCCAGGCCGGCCGGCGTGAGGGCGGCGGCGAGGTCCTCGGCGTCGAGGTCGCCGGGGATGCCGACGATGCCGAGACGCGGGGCGCGCACGGGGCCGGCGGGACCGTGCAGCCACGAGCCGAGGGGCTCGGGCGCGACGATCTTCTCGCCCAGCCCGAGCTCCTCCACGAGCGCGCGCACGGCGGCGCCGCGGACGGCGAACGACTCGGCGCCGCCGTCGAGTTCGAGGGTCTGGGTCTCGGGGGCCCCGGTCTCGCCGTGCGAGGGGACGTCGAGGAAGCGCGGGGAGACCGCGCCCCCGAGCACGGAGGTGGCCTCGGCGAGGGTCACGTCCCAGCCCGCCGCGGACAGTCGGTGGGCCGCGACGAGGCCGGCGATGCCGCCGCCGACCACGAGCGCCGTGCCGCTCATGCGCGCTCCTCCCGCTCGGCGGTCTCGGCCCCCGGTGCCGGGTCCTGGCCCTCCCGCTCCGGCACGGGCAGGGAGTGGATCAGCTCGACCACGCGGGTCAGCACGGCCGCGTCCGTCTCCGGCGGCACGCCGTGGGCGAGGTTGACGACGTGACCGGGCGCGACGGCGCCGGAGGCGACGACGTCGCGCACGTGGGCCTCGAGGACCTCCCACGGGGCGGCGAGCAGGGCCGGGTCGATGTTGCCCTGCAGGGGCACGGCGCCGCGTCCGTCGGGGCCGGGGTTCGCGCTGAGACGGCGGTGCGCCTCGGCGAGCGTGAGGCGGTGGTCCACGCCGACGGCGGTCGCGCCCGCGTCACGCATGTGGTGCAGGAACTCTCCGGTGCCCGTGCCGAAGTGCAGGAGCGGGGCGCCGTCGGGGACGCCGGGCCCGGCGAGGTCGGCGACATGGGCGAGGGCCGCCGTCGAGTGCGGCTGCACGTGCTCGAGGTAGTCGTCCGCCGAGAGCGAACCGGCCCACGAGTCGAACAGCTGCGCGGCGGAGGCGCCGGACTCGAGCTGGGCGCGCAGGAACTGGCCGGACACGGTGGCCGCCCAGCCGGCCAGGGCGGCCCAGGTCTCGGGGTCGGCGTGCATCATGCGCCGCGGGCCGAAGTGGTCGCGGGAGGGACGGCCCTCCACCATGTACGCCGCCAGCGTGAAGGGGGCACCGGCGAAGCCGATCAGGGGGCGCGGGCCCAGCTCGGCGACGGTGGCCGCGACGGCCTCGCGGATGACGTCCAGGGCGGCGTCCTCGAGGACGGGCAGCGCGGCGACGTCGTCGGCGGTGCGGACGGCCTGGCCGAGCACGGGGCCCACGCCGGGCTGGATCTCCACGTCCACGCCCGCCAGGCGCAGGGGGACCACGATGTCCGAGAAGAAGATCGCCGCGTCGACGTCGTGGCGGCGCACCGGCTGCATCGTGATCTCCCGGACCAGGTCCGGCATGAGGCAGGAGTCGAGCATCCCGATCCCCTCGCGCACCCGGCGGTACTCGGGCAGCGAACGGCCGGCCTGCCGCATGAACCACACGGGGTGGCGGTCGGGGCGCTGGCCGCGCAGCGCGCGGAGGAGCGGGCTGGCCACGGTCGAGCGTGACGGATCCTCGGTGCGCAGCGGGTGCTCGGCGGGCAGTGCCGGGACGGCCGCGGGGGTCTCGGGGGTCTGGGACAGGGCGGACATGCCCCCAGTGTCCCACCGGTCGTGTCGCGGTGGCACATCCGCGTCCTCCGTGAGCGCCGTCACACTGGCCGACGGCACCCGGGTCAGGCCCGCCTTCCCGGACGGGCGGGGCGGTCGGGGCTAGACTTGGCCCGCTGTGACTGTCTTCTCTCTCGTCGCCTCCCACCATGACCTGGACCTGGACACGGTCGCCCGCCTCAGCGCCGGCGCGACCGGGGTCGGGCCCGCCCTGCCCGGCAGCGGCGCGGCGGGCGCCATCGTGCTGGCCACGTGCAACCGCGTGGAGATCTACGCCGAGGCCGACGGGGCCGGCGTCGAGGCCGCCCGCACGGGGCTGCTGTCCGCCGTCGCCGCCTCCACCTCCCTGCCGGACGAGGACGTGCACACCGCGTTCCGCACGCTCGACGCCGACGCCACGGCCCGTCACCTCTTCGAGGTCGGCGCCGGACTGGACTCCGCCGTGGTGGGCGAGCGCGAGATCGCCGGTCAGGTACGGCGCGCCCTGACGGCGGCCCAGGAGGCCGGCACCGCCTCGGGCCCGCTCGTCCGCCTCTTCGAGTCCGCCACGCGCACGGCCAAGGACGTCGGCTCCCGCACGGCGCTCGGCGCGGCCGGCCGCTCGGTCGTCTCCGTCGCCCTGGACCTCGCGGAGGAGCTGCGCGGTCTCACCGACGCCGCGGCCCAGCGCGACTTCTGGGCCGGGGCCACCATCCTGCTGATCGGCACGGGCGCCTACGCCGGCACCACGCTGGCGCAGCTGGCGGACCGGGGTGCGACCACCGTCGGCGTGCACTCGGCCTCAGGCCGCGCGGAGCAGTTCGTCGCGGACCGCGGCGGCTGGGCCCTCGCGCTCGGCGGCGAGGCCGTGGCCGGCGCCGTCGCCGAGGCGGACGTGATCATCGGCTCCTCCGGTGGCGAGCGCCAGATCAGCCCCGAGCGCCTGCAGGAGCTGCGCGAGGGCGGACGGCGCCCGCTCACGGTGGTCGACCTGGCCCTCTCGCGCGACTTCGACCCCGCCGTCGCGGACCTGCCGGACGTCGACCTCATCACCCTCGAGTCGGTGCGGCTGGCCGCCCCCGAGCAGGCCCAGGTCGCCGTCGCCGAGGCCCGCGCGCTCGTGGACGACGCCGTCGAGGAGTACCGCGCCGCGCAGCGCGGCCGCAGTGCCGACGCGGCGATCAAGGCCCTGCGCCGCCACACCCTCGGGGTGCTCGACCGGGAGCTCGAGCGCGTGCGTGCCCGCCACGGCTGCACGGCGGCCGCCGAGGAGGTGGAGTTCGCCCTGCGCCGCATGGTGAACCAGCTCCTGCACGAACCCAGCGTGCGCGCCAAGCGACTCGCCGCCGAGGGCCGGCTCGACCGCTATGAGGACGCCCTCGAGGCGGTCTTCGGGATCGAGGCCCCCGGCCGCCCCGCCCCCGCCGTGGGCACGGTCGAGGCGGCCTGCCCCGCGCACGAGGACGACGGCGGCGCCGCGCGCATCGCGTGAGCCCGCCCCGCGCCAGGAAGACCCCGTGACCGCCCACCCCGCCGCCACCGCGCCCGACGAGCCCGGGCGAGGCCGTCGTCTGCCCCGGCACAAGCGTCGCCGCCAGCTGCTGGACTGCGCCCGCGCGGTCTTCGCCGCCGAGCGGTACGCGGGGGCCTCCATGGAGCAGATCGCCGAGCGGGCCGAGGTCTCCAAGCCGGTCCTCTACCAGCACTTCCCCAGCAAGCACGAGCTCTTCCTCGAGCTGTTGGACGCCGAGGTCGCGAGCCTGCGCGCGCTCCTCGAGGCGGCGATGGACACCCGCCGGGACAACCGCGAACGGGTGCGGGCCACCGTCGCCGCCGTGTTCGAGTACATGGCCTCCCCCGAGCGGACCCACCGCCTCATCTTCGACTCCGGCATCGACGCGGACCCGGAGGTGCGCACGCGCAGCGAGGCCGTCCACCGGCTGCTCTCCTCCGAGGTCGCGCGCACCATCCGCGCGGACACCACCGTAGCCGAGGCCGAGGCCGAGGTGCTCTCCCGCGGACTCGTCGGCTATCTCCTGGGCGCCGCCCGCCACTGGGCGGACCGGCTCGACGCCGACGCCCGCCCCGCCGCCGCCGAGATGGCCCGCACGGTGGACGCGCTCGTCTGGCGCGGCCTCGCCTCGCTGCCCTCCGCGGACGACGCGCCGCGCTGACCCGGCCGTCCGGCCCGTTTCGCCCGCGGGTGAACCTCGTGGGCGCCCGTCCACCCCGCCGAGCGGTCCCGTAGGCTGACGGCGGACCGCACAGGACGCGACGAAGAGAAGAGGTTCCCCATGGAGATCCGCATCGGTGTGCAGCACGTCGGCCGCGAGGTCGTCATCGACAGCGAGCAGTCGGCGGACGAGGTCCGCTCCCTCGTGGACGCCGCCGTCGCCGACGGCACCCCGCTGGTCCTGGCGGACGCCAAGGGCCGCCAGGTGGTCGTCCCCGGCGACCGCATCGGCTTCGTGGAGATCGGCGCGAAGAAGTCGGGCCCGCTCGGGTTCGCCGCCTCCTGACCCGCCCGCACGCCCCGGTGATCCGCCGGGGCGTGCGTCGTCTCGGCCCCTGCCCAGGAGCATCGCCATGTCGCCTCACGCCCTCGGCCTCCGCGGCCCCGCCGACCCGGCCCTGCTCGAGCGTCTCGCCGCCCTGCGGACGGAGCTCGAGTTGCAGCCGGCCTTCCCCGCCCCCGTCCTGGCCGAGGCGGAGGCGGCCGCGCGTGAGGTGCACGCGGGCCTGACCGGGAGCCCGGACCACGCGGACCGCACGGCCCTGCCGTTCGTCACCGTGGATCCCGCCGGCTCCACGGACCTGGACCAGGCCCTGCTCCTGACCCCCGCCGACGACGACGGCATCCTCGTCCGCTACGCGATCGCGGACGTGCCCGCCTTCGTGACCCCGGACGGCGCCGTGGACGCCGAGGCCCGCCGCCGCGGCCAGACCGTCTACCTGCCCGACGGCCGGGTCCCCCTGCACCCGGAGGTGCTGAGCGAGGACGCCGCCTCCCTGCTGCCGGACCGCGAACGCCCGGCGTTCGTCTGGACGTTCCTGCTGGACGCCGCGGGCGCCGTCGTGGAGACCGGCCTCGAACGCGCCCGCATCCGCTCCCGGGCGCAGCTGACGTACGGGCAGGTGCAGGCCTTCCTCGACGCGCAGCCGGGGGCACAGGCGCCGACGACGCCGCGCCCCGGGGTCACCGACGCGGACCGGGCCGCCGCCGAGGGGTGGCCGGCCGAGGTGCGCGACTCGCTGGCGCTGCTGCCGGAGGTGGGCCGACGGCGGGCCGCACAGGAGGCCGCCCGCGGCGGTGCCTCCCTGAACCTGCCGGACCAGGAGGTCCGTGTCACCGAGGACGGGGCGCACGAGCTCGTGCACCGGGCGCCGTTGCCGGCGGAGGAGCACAACGCCCAGCTCTCCCTGCTGACCGGCATGGCCGCGGCCGAGCTGATGCTGGCCGCCGGAGTCGGGATCCTGCGTACGATGCCGGCGCCGGACACCGACGCCGTCGCCGCCTTCCGAGAGCGCACGCGCGCCCTGGGCGCCCCGTGGGACGAGGGCCAGGACTACGGCGCCTACCTGCGTTCCCTCGACCCCGCCGACGCGCGGCACCTGGCGGTACTGCACGCGGCCACCGGGCTGTTCCGCGGCGCCGGGTACACGGCCTTCGACGCGCAGGCCGAGGACCCGGCCCTGCGCACCCCGCCGGACGAACCGGCCCAGGCCGCGCTCGCCGCCCCCTACGCCCACGCCACCGCTCCGCTGCGCCGGCTCGTGGACCGCTTCGTCCTGGCCCTGTGCCACGCCCACGCCGTCGGCGCCCCCGCCCCCGCATGGGTCCGCAGCGCCCTGCCCGCGCTGCCCGCCCTCATGGCGGACTCGTCGCGCCGGGCCTCGGCCGCGAGCCGGACGGCGGCGGACCTCGTGGAGGCGGCGGCACTCGAGTCCCGCGTCGGCGCGGAGCTCGAGGGGATCGCGGTGCGCGAGGCGAAGGACGGCACGGAGGTGTGGCTGCTCGACCCGGCCGTGAGCCTGCGGGTGCCGGGCAGCGTCCCGGCGGGCACCCGGGTGCGCGTGCGGATCGAGGGCGTGGACCGCGCCTCGGGTGCGATCACGGCCGCGGGGGTAGACTGGCCGCACAGCTCACGCTGACCCAGGATGACCGGTCGCTCTCTGATCACCCTGACCCGCCGCCCGCGCCCCTGACGCCCGGGACGGCACCATGACCTGCCGGATCCGGCACGGCCCGCCGCGTACGGCGCGCCCGCCCGGTTCCACGGGGCGCCGCCCGTCGGCCGCTCCGCGTGCTTGCCTCGCGATCGGCTTCCGCTTGAACCGCGCGCACGGCGGAGCCGGGCCTTCCGCCCGCCGTGACGACGCCTGACCAGGAACGCGAGTCGCCATGACCCAGAACTCCGAGCACACCCCCGCCTCCGCCGACCTCGACCCGACGGTCGCCGCGATCGCGGAGGACATCGTCACCGAGGACGCCGCCCCCGTGGCCCCCGAGCAGACCTTCGCCGACTTCGGGGTGCACCCCGCGATCGTCGAGGCCCTGGAGGCCAAGGGCATCGTCCACCCCTTCCCCATCCAGGCCATGACCCTGCCGGTCGCCCTCGGCGGCCACGACATCATCGGCCAGGCCAAGACCGGCACCGGCAAGACCCTCGGCTTCGGCATCCCCGCGCTACAGCGCGCCATCGGCCCGGGCGAGCCCGGCTGGGACGGCCTCGAGGCCAAGGGCACCGCGGGCGCCCCGCAGGCCCTGATCGTCGCCCCGACGCGCGAGCTCGCCGTCCAGGTGGCCGGCGACCTCACGGCCGCCGCGGCCCGGCGCCCCCTGCGCATCGCCACCATCTACGGCGGCCGCGCCTACGAGCCGCAGATCGAGGAGCTGCAGCGCGGCGTCGAGATCGTCGTCGGCACCCCCGGCCGCCTCATCGACCTGATGCGCCAGCGCCACCTGCGCCTGGACCTGGTGAACACGGTGGTGCTGGACGAGGCCGACGAGATGCTGGACCTCGGCTTCCTCCCCGACGTCGAGACCCTGCTCGCCGCCGTCCCGGCCGTGCGTCAGACCATGCTGTTCTCGGCCACCATGCCGGGTCCCGTGGTCGCGATGGCGCGCCGCTACATGACGCAGCCGACCCACATCCGCGCGGCGGACCCGGAGGACGAGGGCCTGACGAAGAAGGACATCCGTCAGCTCGTCTACCGCGCCCACCACATGGACAAGGACGAGCTCGTGGCCCGCGCCCTGCAGGCCGAGGGCCGCGGCCGGACCATCATCTTCACGCGCACCAAGCGCACGGCCGCTCGCGTGGCGGACGAGCTGACGGCGCGCGGCTTCGCGGCCGGCGCGCTGCACGGCGACCTCGGCCAGGGCGCCCGCGAGCAGGCGCTGCGCGCGTTCCGCAACGGCAAGGTGGACATCCTCGTGGCCACCGACGTCGC
>NZ_JXSP01000094.1:0-282 GCF_000946635.1 Micrococcus sp. MS-ASIII-49 | reverse complement strand
CGAAGGGCACGAAGGGCCGTCTGCCGCAGGCCAAGCGCGTGCTCGAGGGCCTCGAGGGCGAGACGCTCGAGGACCTCGGCGGCCCCGAGGCGAAGCAGCGCGACGGCGGCCGCGGACGGGGTCGCGAGGGCGGCCGGTCCCGCGACGGCGAGCGCGGCGGCCGAGGCCGGGGCGGGCGCTCCGGCGAGGGCCGTGACCGGGCGCGCGGCGGAGGCCGTGGCGAACGGAACCGGGGCGGCCGCTCCGGCGAGGGCCGTGACGATGCACGCGGCGGAGGCCGCG
>NZ_JXSP01000093.1:0-5006 GCF_000946635.1 Micrococcus sp. MS-ASIII-49 | reverse complement strand
GATGCACGCGGCGGAGGCCGCGGCGAGCGCTCGGCCCGCGGGCGTGGTGAGGCACCCGCCGAGCAGCGCGCCGAGGGCCGGGGCCGTGGTCGCGGCGAGGGCCGCGAGCGCACCGCCTCGCGCTCCGAGACCCCCGCGGCCCGGACGTCGGAGCCGGTGGCCGGCGTCGAGCTCACGGAGGCCCGCCGGGCCGAGCGCGCCGAGGCCCGGGCCGAGGCCCGTCGTCGCCGGGGCGGCCGCTCCCGCACGCGGCGCCGCAACGGCGAGGTCGTGGACGGCTGACCCTCCCTTCCGGGCCCCCGGGAGTCTTCTGCACGAATGACCCTTCTGACCGCCGTGCAGGCGGCCGGAAGGGTCATTCGCGCAACGGATCCTCCGCCGTCGCCCGGGCCGTCCGGGCTCAGCCGCGGATGATCGACGTGCCGGTGCCCTGCCGCTCGATCTCGGCGAGCACCTCCGCGCCCGTGGTGTGCTCGCCGATCGGATTGGGCTTGCCCGTGCCGTGGTAGTCGGACGAGCCGGTGACGAACAGCCCGTGCCGGTCCGCGAACGCGCGCAGCCAGGTGCGCTCCTCCGCCGGGTTGTCCCGGTGCTCGACCTCGACCCCCGCCAGTCCGGCCTCGGCCATCTGCTCGAACACCTCGTCGCCCACCACGCGGCCCCGCATGCGCGCCCGGGGATGCGCGAACACCGGCACCCCGCCGGCGGCCCGGATGAGCGCGACCGCCTCGGCCGGGTCCGGGGCGAAGTGCGGCACGTAGTACTTGGACCGGCCGGCGAGGATCTCCCGGAACGCCGCGGAGCGGTCCGGGACGGCCCCGATCGTCACGAGGGCGTCGGCCAGGTGGGGCCGGCCGATCGTCGCGTTCTCCGCCGCGTGCTCCTGGACCAGCTCCCACGTGATCGGGAAGTCCGCGCCCAGGCGCCGCACCATCTCCTGCGCCCGGATCAGCCTCGCGTCGCGGGCCAGGCCGACCTCCCGCAGCAGGGCGGGGTCCTCGGGGTCGTGCAGGTAGCTGAGCACGTGCACGCTCACGCCGTCGGCGGAGGTGCAGGACATCTCCATGCCGGGCACGAGCGTCAGCCCGGTCTCCCGCGCGGCGTGGGCGGCCTCGGCCCAGCCGGCGGTCGTGTCGTGGTCGGTGAGCGCGAGGCCGTCCAGCCCGGCCCGCGCCGCCGCACGCACCACGTCGGCCGGCGGCTCGGTGCCGTCGGACTCGGTCGAGTGCGTGTGCAGGTCGTAGCGGGCCATGGCGGCCATGGTACCGAGACCCGCGCGCGGCGGCCCCGACCTGCCCGCGCCCACCGGTGCCATGATGGAGGGCATGACCGATGCCGCACAGCACCCCGCCCAGACCACCCCCGACCAGCCCGCCGCCGCCCCCGAGGCGGGCGCCGACGGCACCGGCGCGGTGAACCCCCAGCCGCTGGCCGAGCGCGTCGACAACCGCTCGCAGCGCCCCGCCTCGAACGCCTTCCGCGACTTCATGGCCTCCGACTGGGCGCCCTCGTCGCAGGCCCTGCCCGACCCCGACGCCTCGGCCCCGTACGCCGCCCGGCGGCGGGCCGCCGTGTCCGCGCGCTTCCCGGGCGAGCGGATCGTGGTGCCGGCCGGCCGCCTCAAGGTCCGCTCGAACGACACCGACTACCGCTTCCGCGCGCACTCCGCGTTCGCCCACCTGACGGGCCTCGGCGTGGACCACGAGCCGGACGCCGTGCTCGTGCTCGAGCCCACGGACCCGGGCGCCGGCGACGACGGCACGGACCACACCGCCACCCTGTACTTCCGTCCCCTGGCCGGCCGGGACACCGAGCAGTTCTACGCGGACTCGCGCTCGGGCGAGTTCTGGATCGGCCCCCGTCCGACCCTGGCCGGCCTGGCCGCCCGCACGGGCCTGCGCACGGCGGGGCTCGAGGAGCTCGAGTCCGCCGTGACCAAGAACGTGGCCGCGGACGGCACCGCGGTGCGGCTGCTGGCCGAGACCGACCAGGACGTGGACGCGCTGCTGGCCGCCGTCCGGACCGAGGCCGGCGTGGACCTGACCGCCGCGGCCGAGGCCGACGCCCAGACCGCCGAGTTCCTCTCCGAGCTGCGCCTGGTGAAGGACGCGTGGGAGGTCGAGCGGATGCGCGCCTCGGTGGCCGCGACCATCGCGGGCTTCGAGGACGTCGTGCGGGCCCTGCCGCGCGCCGTGGGCCACGACCGCGGCGAGCGCGTGGTCGAGGGCGCCTTCTTCGCCCGCGCCCGCCTCGAGGGCAACGACCTGGGCTACGACACGATCGCGGCCTCCGGCAACAACGCCACGATCCTGCACTGGATCCGCAACACGGGCGCCGTGCGCCCGGGTGAGCTGCTGCTGCTCGACGCCGGCGTCGAGGACGACTCCCTCTACACCGCGGACATCACCCGCACCCTGCCCGTGTCCGGCACGTTCACGGACGTGCAGCGCCGCATCTACCAGGCGGTCCTCGACGCCGCGGACGCCGCCTTCGCGATCGTGCGCCCCGGCATCCGGTTCCGCGAGCTCCACGCCGAGGCCATGCGGGTGCTCGTCGACCGCCTCGACGGCTGGGGCCTGCTGCCGGTCTCGGCCGAGGTCGCGCTCTCGGACGAGGGCCAGCACCACCGGCGCTGGATGCCCCACGGCACCTCGCACCACCTCGGCCTCGACGTGCACGACTGCGCGCAGGCCAAGCGGGAGCTCTACCTGGACGGCGTGCTCGAGCCGGGCATGGTCTTCACGATCGAGCCGGGTCTGTACTTCAAGGAGGAGGACCTGGCCGTCCCCGAGGAGTACCGCGGCATCGGCGTGCGCATCGAGGACGACATCCTCGTGACCGAGGACGGGGCCGAGAACCTCTCCGCGGTCCTCCCCCGCACCCCGGACGAGATCGAGGCCTGGATGGCGCGGCTCCAGGCGTGATCCGGCGCGGAGGGCGCCCCTAGGGTTCGGACCATGGGTATCGACCTGACCACCGAGCTCACCGCCCTCCGCGACCGCCTCCTCTCCGCCGAGGCGGAGCACGCCGACCTCATCTCCCGCGTCCGGGAGCGCCACCGGGCCTCGGCCCGGAACCTCGTGCACTACGTCGCCCTGCGCGGCACCGACCTGCGGCCCCTGCAGGAGGCGCTGAGCGACGCCGGACTGTCCTCTCTGGGCCGCATGGAGGCCGGCGTGCTGGGCCACGTGGACGCGGTGCTGGCCGCCGCCCGCGCGCTCGACGGCGACCCCGCCCCCGCGCCCGAGGACGACGCCCTGACCTCCGCCGAGGGCCGCGCCATCCTCGCCCGCAACGCGGCGAGCCTGCTCGGTCCGGCCCGCGGCGACCGGGACGCGCGCATCATGGTGACCATGCCCTCCGAGGCCGCCACGGACCCGGAGCTCGTGGCCCGGATCGCCGAGGCCGGCATGGACCTGGCGCGCGTGAACTGCGCCCACGACGACGAGCAGGCGTGGGCCGCCATGATCGCGGCGGTCCGCCGGTGTGCCGGTGCGGGCCGGCCCGCACCCCTGGTCGCGATGGACCTGGCCGGGCCGAAGGTGCGCACCGGCCCCATCGAGCCGGGACCGCGCGTCGTGAAGGTGAAGCCCGCCCGGGACCCCTCCGGGATCGTCACCGAGCCCTCCCGCGTGTGGCTCGCCGCCGGGCCCCACGACGCCGTGGCCACAGCGGACCGGCCGGACGGCGCCGTCGTCGTGCCGCTCGCGGACCCGGAGGGGACGACCCTGGCGGTCCTGCAGCGCGGCGACGAGATCGAGCTGACCGACGCGCGTGGCGCTCACCGCAGGCTCGAGGTCGAGCAGGTGGACGGCGAGGGCGTGCTCGTGCAGGCGGACAAGACGGTCTACTGGGCGACGGGCACGGCGCTGACGACGCCGCACGGGCCGCTCGAGGTCGGGCCGCTGCCCCCGCTCGAGCAGTCCATGCGCATGCACGAGGGCGAGGAGATCGTGCTGGCCCGCTCGCTCGAGCCGGTCCCCGCGGTCGACACGCCGCCCTACCGGATCGGCCTCACCCTGGCGCAGGCGTTCGCGGACGCGGCGGTCGGCGACCGGGTCTCCCTCGACGACGGGCGGATCGGCGCGCGGATCACGGCGGTGTCCGACGACGAGATCACCCTCGAGGTGACCCAGGCCGGCCCGCGCGGGGCGAAGCTCAAGGCGGAGAAGGGCGTGAACTTCCCGGACACGCACCTGGACATCCCGGCCCTCACGGACGAGGACCTCGCCCACATCCCGTTCGCGGCCCGCCACGCGGACATGGTGAACATGTCCTTCGTCCGCTCGGCCGAGGACGTGGCCCAGCTGATCGACGCGCTCGAGGCCGAGGACGCGCCGGACGTGGACATCACGCTGAAGATCGAGACGGTGGAGGCCTTCCGGCAGCTGCCGCGGATGCTGCTCGAGGCGATGCGCTGGCGGGACGTCGGGGTGATGATCGCCCGGGGCGACCTGGCGGTGGAGGCCGGCTTCGCACGGATGGCCGAGCTGCAGGAGGAGATCCTGTGGCTGTGCGAGGCGGCGCACGTGCCCGCGATCTGGGCCACCCAGGTCCTCGAGTCCCTCGCCAAGACCGGCCTGCCCTCACGGGCGGAGATCACGGACGCCGCGATGGCGCAGCGGGCCGAGGCCGCGATGCTGAACAAGGGCCCGTACATCGACCGCGCCGTCACCGTCCTCGGCGACATCCTGGGCCGGATGCACGGTCATGCGAGCAAGAAGCGCGACATGCTCCGGCGACTCGAGTCCTGGTCCCTCTGACGGGGCTCAGCCGCGCGGTTCGTCCTGGGGCCGGGGCGGGTGGCCGCCGCGCGCCTCGATGAGCTTGGCGACCTCCTCCGGGGGCAGGGTCACGCCGTAGGAGCGGTCCAGGCCGGTGGGCGCGGTGTCCGCCTCCGGAGTGGGCCGGGCCGACGCCTCGGGCCCGCCGGGGGCCGGCGCCGCGTGGGACCCGCCCGACGACGGCGCGGCGGCCGGGGTGGCCTGCACGGACCCGCCCCCGGC
>NZ_JXSP01000092.1:0-6333 GCF_000946635.1 Micrococcus sp. MS-ASIII-49 | reverse complement strand
AAACCCGCCCCCGGCCTCCTCCGCGGCGGGGGCGGGCGCCGGCTGCGGGGCCGGCTGCGGCGTCGGGGCCGCGGCACCGCCCAGGCCCAGCTCCTGGCGGGCGCGGGCGGCGTGGTCGAACGCGACCACGAGGTCGAAGGCCGTCGGCACGACGGCCTGCGAGGACGCGAAGCCGTGCTGGCCCCGACGCATCGCGAAGCCGATCACGCCGAAGATCAGCCACACCGCCAGGCCCAGCAGCATGGAGGTGAGGATCTGCCCCGGGCCGGCCTCGGGGGCCAGCAGGTAGAGGAACATGCCGATCAGTCCGCCGAAGAACACGCCGCGCACACCCGCGGACAACGCCACCTGGGCGTAGTTCAGCCGGCCGCGCACCCGCTCCACGACCCGCAGGTCCTTGCCCACGATCGACACGGCGCTCACGGGGAAGTCCGTGGCGGCGAGGCGGTCCACCTGCTCGCGCGCCTGCGCGTAGGTGGCGTAGGTGGCCAGCAGCTCTCCGCGGGGCAGGCCCTGCTCGGCGCCGGGCTGAGGGTTGGACATCATGAACGACATGGACCCATTGTGCCCGGCCCGGCGCCCGGGCGGGCGGCGGTCCGCCGTACGCGGACACGGAGCCGCGGTCCGGCACGCCGTAGGCTGGGTCGGTGAGCTCCCCCAAGATCTTCGTGGCCCGCCTGCTGGGCCTGGACGTCTTCGACCCCCTCGGCGACCGCCTGGGACGGCTGCGCGACGTCGTCGTGCTGGACCGCGGCCCCGCCGCAGCCCCGTTCGCCACCGGCCTCGTGATCGAGGTCCCCGGCAAGAAGCGCGTCTTCGTCCCGATGACGCGGGTGACGTCCATGGACTCGGGCCGGATCATCACGACCGGGCTGATCAACCTGCGCCGGTTCTCCCGCCGTGGCGCCGAGCAGATGGTGGCCGCCGACCTCTTCGACCGGAAGGTGCGCCTCTCCGACGGGTCGGGCGAGGCCTTCCTGGAGGACATCGGGCTGGAGCAGCAGCGCAACGGCGACTGGCTGGTCTCGGACCTGTACGTGCGCCGCATCGTCGGCCGCGGCCCCTTCGGCCGCGCCCAGCGGGGCGAGCACCTCCTGCTGAACTGGGACGAGGCCCGCTGGACGGCGCAGGCCGACCCGCAGGGGGCCACGAGCTTCCTCGCCGCGCACGAGGACCTCAAGCCCGCCGACCTGGCGGACATGCTCCACGACATGTCGGAGAAGCGCCGCGTCGAGGTCGCCAGGGAGCTGCAGAACGAACGCCTCGCGGACGTGCTCCAGGAGCTGCCCGACGACGACCAGGTGCAGATCCTCTCCCAGCTGGACATCGACCGCGCCGCCGACGTCCTGGAGGAGATGGACCCGGACGACGCGGCGGACCTGCTCCACGAGCTGCCCGACTCCCAGCAGGAGCTGCTGCTCGAACGCATGGAGCCGGAGGACGCCGAGGACGTCCGGCGCCTGCTCGAGTACGAGGAGGGCACGGCGGGCTCGCTCATGACCCCCGTGCCGGTCATCCTCCCCCCGGAGGCCACCGTGGCCGAGGCCATGGCGACCATCCGACAGCAGGAGATCTCCCCCGCGCTGGCCTCGCTCGTGATCGTGGCCCGGCCGCCGTTGGAGACGCCGACGGGCCGGTTCCTCGGCGTCGTCCACTTCCAGCGCCTGCTGCGGTACCCGCCGCCGGAGGCGATCGGCAACATCATGGACAAGGATCTCGAGGCCGTCTCGGACCTCGCCCCCATCGCCCACGTGACCCGCGAGCTCGCGACCTACAACCTCACGTGCATCCCCGTGGTGAACGAGCAGGACCGCGTCGTCGGGGCCGTGAGCGTGGACGACCTGCTCGACCACATCCTGCCCGACGACTGGCGGGCCATGGACCTCGACGACGCCGAGACCCGCCCCGCAACCTGACCCCCGCGGCCCGCCGCCGCACGACACCGGAGGTGTGAGCATGACCCAGACCGCGCGATACCTGCGCCCGGGCCGCGGCACCGGCCTGGACACCCCGCTGAGCGCCAGCGGGCGCCGCGTGCCCCGACTGGCCCCGAACCCGGACGCCTTCGGCGAGGCCACCGAGGGCATCGCCCGCTTCATGGGCACCCCGCAGTTCCTCGTCTGGATGACGCTGTTCTGCGCCGCCTGGCTGGGCTGGAACACGTTCGGCCCGATGGAGTGGCGGTTCGACTCCGCCGAGCTCGGCTTCACCGCGCTCACGCTCATGCTCTCCCTCCAGGCGTCCTACGCCGCACCCCTGCTCCTGCTGGCGCAGAACCGCCAGGACGACCGGGACAGGGTCGCGCTGCGCGAGGACCGTGACCGCGCCGAGCGCAACCTCGCCGACACCGAGTTCCTCACCCGCGAGATCGCCGGTCTGCGGCTGGCCGTCCAGGAGGTCGCCACGCGCGACTTCGTGCGCGGCGAGCTGCGCGGCGTCCAGGACGACCTCAGGGACGACCTCCGCGAGGCGCTGCGCGCCGAGCTGCGGGAGGAGATCCGGGAGGAGATCCGGGAGGAGCTGCGCGCCGGCCTCCCGGGCGCCGAGGCCCAGCCCCGCAAGAACAAGAAGACCAAGGGCCGCGGCCGGGATGCGCGGCGCGGCGACGCCGGCGCCGAGCCCACGACCACCACGCTCGCCACCCTCGCGGCGCAGGAGGCCCAGGAGGCCCGCGAGGCCGGGGGGTCCGGTCCGGTGACCGGCCCCGCCGGCGGTGCGGGCCCGGTGGACGGGGGCGGCCGATGAGCGCCCTGGGCCTGCCCGTGCCCGAGGTCCGCACCGACCTCGAGCGCCGGGTGCTGGAGCGGCTCGCCACGGTCCAGGACCCCGAGATCCGCCGCCCGATCACCGACCTCGGCATGGTGGAGTCGGTCGTGGAGACCGCCCCGGGCGTCGTCGAGGTCGCGGTGCTGCTCACGATCGCCGCGTGCCCCCTGCGCGGGACGATCCAGACGGACGTGGCCGCCGCCGTCGCCGACGTACCCGGCTGCGGGTCCGTGGACGTCCGCGTCGGGGTGATGGAGCCCGAGCGCCGCCTGGCGCTGCAGGACGCCCTGCGCGCGGCCCGGCCGACGAACCCGTTCGGGAAGGACACGCTCACGCGCGTCCTCGCGGTGGCCTCGGGCAAGGGCGGCGTGGGCAAGTCCTCGGTCACGGCCAACCTCGCGGTCGCGCTCGCCGCGCGCGGACTCGCCGTCGGCCTGATCGACGCGGACGTGCACGGCTACTCCATCCCCGGGCTCCTGGGCGTGACCGGCACCCCGACGAAGCTGGACCGGATGATCCTGCCCCCCGTGGTGCGGGACGTGAAGGTCATCTCGATCGGCATGTTCCTCGACGCGGACCGGCCGGTGGCCTGGCGCGGGCCGATGCTGCACCGCGCGCTCGAACAGTTCGTCACGGACGTGCACTGGGGCGACCTGGACGTCCTGCTCGTGGACCTGCCCCCGGGCACCGGGGACATCGCGATCTCGACGGCGCAGCTGCTGCCCGCCTCGGAGCTGCTCGTGGTGACCACGCCGCAGCACGCCGCCGCGCAGGTGGCCGCGCGCGCCGGTCAGCTGGCGGAGCAGACGGGCCAGACCGTGGCCGGGGTCGTGGAGAACATGGGGCCGATGACCCTGCCGGACGGCACCGTCCTGGATGTGTTCGGGACCGGCGGCGGCGCCGAGGTGGCGGAGCGGCTGTCCGGAGCGCTGGACACGCAGGTGCCGCTGCTGGGCACCGTCCCCCTGGACCCGGCGCTGCGCGCGGGCGGCGACGCCGGCGAACCCGTAGTGATGTCCGCGCCGGAGAGCCCCGCGGGCCGGGCGCTGACGCAGATCGCGCAGCGGCTGGCCGTGCGGCCGCGCGGGCTGGCCGGGCGGCGCCTGCCGGTCACCCCCCGCTGACCTCGGGGGCCGGCGCCCCGGTCAGGGCCCCCGGCGCGCGCGACGGCGTCAGGTCGCGTCGACGTCGAAGGGGGCGGGCGCCAGCCCGAGCAGCTCGAGGGGGTCCGGCTCGGTCTCGACGGCGGCAGGACGCTCCTCGGCGAGGGCCTCGGCGCGGCCGGAGGCCATCAGGGCTGCGGCGGCGCCGCCCACGGCGGCCGCCCCGGCGGCGGGCGCGGTCGACCGGGTCTGCGCGGCGGCGACGGACTCCGCGGCGGCGGTGCTGCCGCCCCCGGCGGGGCGGCGGAAGAGCGTCCGCGGATCCATGTCCGCCAGGTCCTGGTGGGTGAGGCCGCCGTGCACGTCCTCGGCGCTGATGCCCGTCGCCTGCGCCGCCCGGGACGCGGGCGTGGACGAGCCGTCGGCGGGCTCGCGGAGCGCGTCGCGGATGATGCGGCGCGGGTCGTACTGGCGGGGGTCGTACTTGCGCCAGTCCACCTCGTCGAAGTCCGTGCCGGTCTCCTCCTTGAACTGCGCCTTGGCACCCTCGGCCTTGTCGCGCATGACGCGCAGCCAGTCGGTGAAGGCGCGCGTGTACTCGGGGAGCTTCTCCGGCCCGAGGATGACGATCGCGAGCACCGCCAAGATGATGAACTCGCTGCCGTTGATACCTAACACCCTCCGAACTCTACTAGAGCGGCACCGCCCCACAGCCCGGAGCCGCGGGGGCGGGGCGGCTCAGCCGCGGGGGCGGGGCACGGCGTCCGCGATGCGTTCGAGGCCTCGCTCCAGGCGCTCCTCGACGGCGTCTCCGCCGCCCAGCTCGAGCACCCGTGCCCGCTCGGAGACCAGCAGGTGGGTGAGGACCGCGTCCGCGCGCTCGTCCGGCAGGGTGGCCTCCACGCGGTAGGCGGCCTGCGGCGTGGTCAGCTCGGCCGTCCAGCCGTCCTCGCCCCCCGCCGGGACGATCCGGTAGACGCCGCCGCCGGCCAGTCGACGCTCCTGCGCCCCCGTGCTCAGGGGCGCGGTCGAGGCACAGCCCTCCGGGGCGGCTCCCACGATCCGGGGTCGGCACTCGCGGACGGTCACGGTCGGCTCGTCCCGACCCCAGCCGACGACGACCTCCACGTCCTCGGCCGTCTGGGCGGTGTCCACGGTGAGCGGCTCCAGGCCGGCCCCCACGAGGGAGGGCACCGTCCAGCCCTGACCCCGCAGCTCCGCGACGGTGCCGCGCCGGTCCGTCGACGCGGTCCCGGCTGCCGGCAGGGCGACGGTGTCCGTCGGGGTCGGGGCCGTGCGCACGGCCGTGGCGCGGGGCGCGCCGGCCACCCAGACCGCGGTGAACAGCCCGCCGAGCAGGACGACGAAGGTGAGCAGCCCCACCACGAGGCGGCCGGAGACGCCGCGGGCGCGCAGCACCGGGGCGACGACGGCGCCCGCCGGACGCTGGTGCACCGTGCGGGCGGCGTCGAGCACGCGGGCCCGGGCCTGGACCGTGGCGCGGCACTCGGGGCAGCGGTCCAGGTGGCGGGCGATGCGCGCCCGGGACGCGGCGGGGAGGGCGCCCTCGAGGTAGGCGTCCATGTGGCGCTGGGTGTGTCGACGTCCCATGCGGCCACCTCCTCGGTCCTCGCGTCCTCGGCCCGGCGAACGGCCTCCCACATGGCGGGAGCCGGTTCGTGCCATCTCCCATCATCGGCCCGCCTCCTGGGAGAACTCTGGGTCGCGGCCGCGTGCCGACCCGTACACTGGCCCGCGTCGCCCGTGCCGCGGGCGAGGTCCCGCCGTCGTCGTCCCGGAGTCACCCATGAGCGCCCTGCAGCCCCAGCCCACCGACAAGCACGCGTCCTGGGCCTGGTCGGAGAGCCGGGCCACCGAGGACGACGTCGTCCTGCGCGCCCGCGAGCGCGCCGCCGAGCTGGACGTGCCGCCGGTGAGCGAGGGGACGGCGGCCCTGTTGACGGTGCTGGCGGCCACGCGTGCCCCCGCGGCGGTCGTGGAGGTGGGCACGGGCGCCGGCGTCTCGGGCCTCGCCCTGATGCGCGGTCTGCCCGAGCGCACGGTCCTCACCACCGTCGATCCGGACGCGGAGGCCCAGCGTGCGGCCCGCGAGGCGTTCTCGGAGGCCCGCCTGCCCACGAGCCGCACCCGCATGATCACGGGGCACTCCCGGCTCGTCCTCCCCCGGCTCACGAGCGGCGCCTACGAGATGGTCCTGGTGGACGGGGACCCGGCCGCGCGTCAGTTCGACGTCGAGCAGGCCGCGCGCATGCTCGCCCCCGGCGGCGTGCTCGTCGTGGTGGACGCCCTCGACGGGGACCGCGTTCCCCGGCCCGCCGTGCGCGACGAGTCCACCGTGTCCGCCCGGGCGGTGGACCGCCTCATCCGGGAGGACGAGCACTGGCTGTCCGCCGTCGTCCCCTCCGGCACGGGCGTGCTGATCGCGGTGCGCCGCTGATCCGCG
>NZ_JXSP01000091.1:0-5091 GCF_000946635.1 Micrococcus sp. MS-ASIII-49 | reverse complement strand
TCCGCGTCGAAGGGGTCCGGGCTCAGGCCTGGATGACGCCCTCGAGGCACTCCTTGAGCTCGCGGGCCTCGTCCGCGTTGATCTCCAGCACGAGACGGCCGCCGCCGTCGATCGGCACGCGCATGATCAGGCTGCGCCCCTCCTTGGTCACTTCCATGGGACCGTCCCCGGTGCGGGGCTTCATGGCGGCCATTGCGACTTCCCTTCTGGATGATGTTCCCGTCACGGCGTCCGGCGACCGCGGGAGCGGGCGCTGTCCGGACGCCTCCGGCGCCCCCGCACGCGGGCGTGCGCGAGGCCGGTCACATCACCATTATCGCGGATTCCGCGTGCGCGCGCCAAACGATGGCCCGCACCGAGCCCGGCCCGCGACTCAGGCGTACCCCGCCGGATCGCCCCGGGAGGGGTCGGCGGCCTCGAGCTCGGCCACCCGGGCCCGCAGCGCGGTCGCCTCGTCCTCGCGTTCCGCGAGGGCGTCCCGCAGCTGCAGCAGGACGGCGTCCACCTGGTCCCGCTGGTAGCCGGGCACCGCGACGGCCAGCCGCAGCAGGTCCACATCCGCCGCGCGCGGCCGCTCCGGCAGCAGCACGGGGTGCCCGGGCATCCGTCCGGCCGGGTCGTCGGCCCGGAGCGTGAGCCGGCCCGCGAGGGCGGCGGCCAGGGCCGCCAGCACGACGACGAGCACGGCCACGAGGACGATCCACTGCGGCCCGCTCACGCGTCGGCCCTCCCCGCCGAGCGGAGCACGCACGCGACGGCCTCCTCGGCCGTGTCCACGAGGTGGAAGAGGTCCGGGTCCTCGGGCGAGATCATGCCGCGCTCCACGAGCGTGCCGCGGATCCAGTCCACGAGCGGACCCCAGAAGCCGCGGTCCACGAGGACCACGGGGAAGCGGGTGACGGTGCCGGTCTGCACGAGGGTGAGGGCCTCGAAGAGCTCGTCCAGGGTGCCGAGGCCGCCGGGCAGCACGATGAACCCCTGCGCGTACTTGAGGAACATGACCTTGCGGACGAAGAAGTAGCGGAAGTCCACCCCCACGTGCACCCAGGGGTTCAGACCGGTCTCGAACGGCAGCTCGATGCCCAGGCCCACGGACTCTCCACCGGCCTCGTGGGCGCCCCGGTTGGCGGCCTCCATGGTGCCGGGCCCCCCGCCGGTGATGACCGTGTACCCGGCCTGGGCCAGGCGGGTCCCGACCTCGTGGGCCAGGGCGTACTCGGCGCTGCCCTCGGGCGTGCGCGCGGAGCCGAACACGGAGACCGCGGGACCCAGCCCCGCGAGGGTGCCGAAGCCCTCGACGAACTCGGCCTGGATGCGCAGGACACGCCAGGCCTCGGACGTCGTCGAGGCGACGTCGGCGGCGGGGCGTGCGTCGTCGCCGGGCCGCCGGCCGTCGAGGAGGAGCTGGTCGAACGTGGGGGTGTGTGCCGCGTCCCCGCGCAGGACCTGCCCGCCGTGGCGGACGCGCTGGCGCGCGGCGGCGACGTCGCCGCCCGAGGGGTGCTCATGTGGGGCCATGGCGCCAGCCTAACGAGCCGGCGGGCCGCCAGGGCCGGCGTCCCACGGCGCACCGCACCGGGTGTGACGTGCGCTATATTCCACTGGCATGACGCAGATCACGCCTGAGCAGCCCCACGGCGCCCACCTCCCCGACGAGGCCGGTGTGCGGCGCCGTCGCGGTGCTGCGGGCGATGACCTGATCGTCCTCGAGGGCGTCAACAAGCACTTCGGCGACTTCCACGCCCTGAAGCAGATCGACCTGCGGATCCCGCGCGGCCAGGTGGCGATCGTCCTCGGCCCGTCCGGCTCCGGCAAGTCGACGCTGTGCCGCACGATCAATCGGCTCGAGACCATCGACGACGACGGCGGCCGCATCCTGATCGACGGACGGCCGCTCCCCATCGAGGGCAGGCAGCTTGCCCAGCTGCGCGCCGAGATCGGCATGGTCTTCCAGTCCTTCAACCTCTTCGCGCACAAGTCGATCCTGGAGAACGTGACCCTCGGGCCCATCAAGGTGAAGGGCAAGCGCCGGGCGGACGCCGAGCGGCACGCCATGGAGCTGCTCGAGCGCGTGGGCGTGGCCGCCCAGGCCAGGAAGATGCCGGCCCAGCTCTCCGGCGGGCAGCAGCAGCGCGTGGCCATCGCCCGCGCCCTGGCGATGGAGCCGAAGGCCCTGCTCTTCGACGAGCCGACCTCCGCCCTCGACCCCGAGATGGTGCAGGAGGTCCTCGACGTCATGGTCCAGCTCGCCGAGGGCGGCATGACCATGGTCGTGGTCACCCATGAGATGGGCTTCGCCCGCAAGGCCGGGGACCGCGTGGTCTTCATGGCCGACGGCGCCATCCTCGAGGACGCCGACCCCGACACCTTCTTCACGAACCCCCGACACGAGCGCGCCCAGGACTTCCTGGGCAAGATCCTCGCGCACTGACCCCGTCCCCCGTCGCACCCCACCGCACCGAACCAGAGGAGAGCACCATGCTCCGCACGAAGCTCCTGACCCTGTCCGCCGTCACCGCCGCGGCCGCGCTGTCCCTCACCGCCTGCGCCCCCTCCTCGTCGCAGGGCGGCGGTGGCGACGCCGCCGGCTCGTCCTCGGCCGGCGAGTCGACGTCGTCCGGCTCCGGCGAGCGCCTGCGCATCGGCATCAAGTTCGACCAGCCGGGCCTGGGCTACCGCGAGGGCTCGGCCCAGCCGACCGGCTTCGACACGGACGTGGCCCGCTACGTGGCGGACAAGCTCGGCGTGGCCGAGAAGGACATCGAGTGGGTCCAGACCCCGTCCGCGAACCGGGAGAACGCCCTGGAGAACGGCGAGGTCGACATGATCTTCGCGACGTACTCCATCACGGACGCCCGCAAGGAGCGCGTCGACTTCGCGGGCCCGTACTTCGTGGCCGGCCAGGACCTGCTGGTCCGCGCGGACGACACCGCGATCACCGGCCCCGAGGCCCTCGACGGGAAGAACCTCTGCTCCGTCACCGGCTCCACCTCGGCCCAGAAGATCAAGGACCAGTTCGCCTCCGGCGTGAACCTGGTGGAGCAGGGCGGCTACGCCGAATGCGTGACCTACCTCGAGTCCGGCCAGGTGGACGCCGTGACCACGGACGACATCATCCTCGCGGGCCTGGCCGCCGCCGACGCCAACAAGGGCAAGTTCAAGGTCGTCGGCAACACCTTCACCACGGAGCGCTACGGCGTCGGCCTGCCGAAGGACTCGGAGCGCTGCGAGGACATCAACGAGGCCATCCAGGAGATGAAGGGCTCCGGCGAGTGGAAGAAGGCCCTCGAGTCCAACACCGAGGGCACGGGCTACACCTACGACGAGACGCTGAACTCCGGCGAGGACGCCGAGTTCGAGCCCTGCGCCTGACAGCCCCGCGGCCGGGTGGGCCGAGGACGTGACCTGAGCCGTCGCCCTCGGCCCGCCCGGCGGCTCCCCTGCCCGTCAGCCCTGTCCCGACCCTCGGAGAAGACATGGAATCGATCTCCTCGCTCCTCGCGGACTACGGCGCGGACATCCCGCTCGCGTTCTGGACGAACATCAGGCTCGCGTTCCTCGCGACCCTCGGCTCGTTCGCCCTCGGCGTGGTGCTCGCCCTGTTCCGCATCTCGCCCGTCCCCTCGCTGCGCGCCCTCGGCACCGGCTACGTCAACGTGGTCCGCAACACCCCGCTGACGATCATCATGCTGCTCGGCGTGCTCGCCGTCTGGGGGCAGCTGAAGGTCAGCTTCTCGTCCGACTTCACGCTGAACTTCTTCATCTACGCCGTGATCGCGCTCTCGCTCTACCACGCGGCGTTCATGTGCGAGGCGATCCGCTCCGGCGTCAACACCGTCCCGCTCGGGCAGGCCGAGGCCGCCCGCTCCATCGGCCTGGGCTTCCTGCCCGCGGCCCGCCACGTGATCCTGCCCCAGGCGCTGCGCGGGGCCATCACCCCGCTCGGCAACACCGTGATCGCGCTGACCAAGAACACCACCGTCGCCGCCGCGGCGTCGGTGGCGGAGGCCTCGGGCCTGATGAAGCGCATGATCGAGTTCAGCCCGGACGTGATGGTGGCGATCTTCCTGACCTTCGCGATCGGCTTCTGCCTGATCGTCATCCCCATCGGCCTGCTGACCACGTGGGCCTCGGAGAAGTGGGCGGTGGCCCGATGAGTGCCCAGGCCTCCGTCCTCTTCGACGCCCCGGGTCCGATCGCCCGCCGGCGGATCCTCCTCGCCAACCTCGTCTCCCTCGCCGCGGTGTTGGTCGTGGCGGTGCTCGTGCTGATCCAGATGAACGCCACCGGCCAGCTCTCCGGCCGCCGCTGGCTGGCCGCCGTCGACGGCAACGCGTGGCGGAACTATTACCTGCCGGGCCTGCAGTTCACCCTGCAGTCCGCGGGCATCGCCGTGGTCTCCTCCGTGGTGTTCGGCCTGGTGTTCGGCTTCCTGCGGCTGGCCCCGGTCGGCCCGGTGCGCTGGCTGGCCGCCGTCGTCGTGGAGTTCTTCCGGGCCGTGCCGGTGCTCGTGATGATGGTGTTCTTCTACCAGCTGTTCGCACAGGTCGCGCGCTCCGGGGCGATCCAGCCCCAGGACGGCCCGTACTACGCGGTGATCGCGGCGCTGACCCTGTACAACGGGTCCGTGATCGCGGAGCTGGTGCGCTCCGGGGTGCGCTCGCTGCCGCGCGGCCAGCGCGAGGCGGCCGCGGCGGTGGGCATGACGAGCACCCAGTCCCTGCGGCTCGTGGAGGTGCCCCAGGCCCTCATCGCCATGCTGCCGTCGCTGCTGAGCCAGTTCGTGGTGATCCTCAAGGACTCGGCGCTGGGCTACCTCATCGGCTTCTTCGAACTCCTGCAGTACGCCCGCCAGCTCGGCTCCGGCAACGGCAACATCCTGCAGTCCCTCGTGGTGGCCGCGATGATCTTCATCGTGATCAACTTCCTCCTCACCTGGGCGGCCACCCGGCTCTCGCGGCGGCTGTCGTCGCGGACGGCCGGCGACGCCAGCGCCCCCACGACCCCGCGCGTCGGGGCGCCCACGGACACAGCGGGCTGACCGGGCGGCGGGCGAGGCGGGCCCGCGGGTCGGGCGGCTGGCACCGGCCT
>NZ_JXSP01000090.1:0-3530 GCF_000946635.1 Micrococcus sp. MS-ASIII-49 | reverse complement strand
GTCGGGCGGCTGGCACCGGCCGACGGGGGCGGCCGACGTCGTCGGGTCAGCCGGCCAGCCAGGCCGCGAGCGCCGCGAGGCACGCGTGGACCGCCTCGCGGGGCACGTGCTCGTCATCCGTGTGGGCCAGGAGGGCGTCACCGGGGCCGAAGTTGACCGCGGGCACGCCCAGCTGCGAGAACCGCGCCACGTCCGTCCACCCGTACTTGGGCTGGGGCTCTCCCCCGACGGCGGCGACGAACGCGGCGGCGGCCGGCCGGTCCAGACCGGGGCGGGCGGCGGGCGAGGCGTCGTCGATCCGCACCTGGGCATCCCAGTCCACACCGGCCCCCTCCAGCACCGCGCGGACGTGCGCGTGGGCCTGCTCGAGGGTCTTGTCCGGAGCGAACCGGTAGTTCAGGTCCACGGACGCCTCGTCCGGGATGACGTTGCCCGCGACGCCGCCGGCCACGCGGATCGCGTGCAGCCCCTCCCGGTACTCCAGGCCCTCCACCGTGACCGTGGCCGGCACGTACGCCGCCAGGGCGGTGAGCACGGGGGCCAGCTTGTGGATCGCGTTGTCGCCACGCCAGGCGCGGCCCGAGTGCGCCGCGACACCGGGGAAGGTGACGCGGTACCGGCACGTGCCGTTGCAGCCGCCCTCCACGACGCCGTCGGTCGGCTCGAGCAGCACCGCGAAGTCGCCCTCCAGCAGCTCGGGGGCCTGGCGGGCCACGCGGGCGAGGCCCGACAGGTCCGAGGAGACCTCCTCGTGGTCGTAGAACACCCACGTGACGTCGTGCACGGGGGTCGGGCCGTCCGCGCGGCCGAAGCGGCCGGCCAGGGCCAGCTGCACGGCGACGCCGGACTTCATGTCCACGGCCCCGCGGCCGTACAGCACGTCCCCGTCCCACGCCGAGGGCACGGTCCCGCGCGAGCCCGGCACGGTGGGCAGGGGCACCGTGTCCAGGTGCCCGGCCAGGATCACGCGGGTCGGCCGCCCCAGAGCGGTGCGGGCGACGACGGCGTCGCCGAACCGCCGCACCTCGAGGCCGCCGAGGGCGCGCAGGGCCTGCTCGACGGCGTAGGCCAGCGGCCCCTCCTCCCCCGAGACGGAGCGCACGTCCAGCAGGGTGGCGGTGAGCGCCGCGACGTCGAGGTCCGGATCGGCGAGGTCGGGCAGGGGCACGGGGGTGAGACTCATGCGTCCAGTCTACGGACGCGCCTCCCGTCGCCCCGCAGCGTGCCCCGGCCGCTCATTAGGCTGAGGCGCATGACCCAGACCGCTGCACAGCAGCCCTCCCCCCGTCTCGTCTCCGGCCACGGCCTGGCCACCACGGCCGCCGACGGCGCCGTCCTGGACGTGTGGTTCCCCGCCCCCGTGACCGGTCCGCTCTCCGCCGCGGACGCCTCGCTGCGCGACACCCTGCGCGCCCTCGCCGCGGACGACGCGGACCGCGGAACCACGCAGGCCGTCGTCGAGCTGGAGGTCGACCTGGACGCCGCCCCGGCCTCCACCGCGGACGCGTGGCTGCGCCTGCACGCCCTCTCGCACCGCCTGGCGCGGCCGAACGAGCTCAACCTCGACGGCGTCTTCGGGCTGCTCACCAACGTGGTGTGGACGAACCACGGACCCTGCGCGGTCGCCGACTTCGAGCTGACGCGGGCGAAGCTGCGTGCCCGCGGCGCCGTGCAGGTGTACGGCGTGGACAAGTTCCCGCGCATGACGGACTACGTCGTGCCCTCCGGGGTACGCATCGGCGACGCGGACCGGGTGCGCCTGGGCGCCCACCTGGCCGAGGGGACGACCGTGATGCACGAGGGCTTCGTGAACTTCAACGCGGGCACCCTGGGGAACTCGATGGTCGAGGGCCGGATCTCGGCCGGCGTCGTGGTGGGCGACGGGTCCGACGTCGGAGGCGGCGCGTCCATCATGGGCACGCTCTCCGGCGGCGGCACCCAGCGGATCGTGATCGGCGAGCACGTGCTGCTCGGCGCGAACTCCGGCGTGGGCATCTCCGTCGGCGACGACTGCGTGGTCGAGGCCGGTCTGTACGTCACCGCGGGCACGCGCGTGAGCGTGCTGCAGGACGGCGAGGCGGCGCACACCGTGAAGGCCGTGGACCTCTCCGGCGTGCCGAACCTGCTGTTCCGCCGCAACTCCACCACGGGCGGGGTCGAGGCCCTCCCCCGCGCCGGCCGGACCGTCGAACTGAACGCGGCGCTGCACGCGAACTGACCCGGCGCACCCGGTCCCCGGCCCGCGACCCTTCCCTCCCCGTTCCCCGCCGCGTTGGGGGGCGATTCCCGGTGGTATCCCGCCGGGATAACGCCCAGTATCGCCCCCGGAACTCCCCGGCGGTCCGGGGGCGGGAAGACGACGACGGCGGCGCGCGGCGCGGGCCGTCGGCTCCTGCACAGCAGCGCCCGCCCCGCGCGTCATCCCCGTGCCGCGGCCAGCGCGCCCCGGGCGCCTCGCCGGCGTCGTCCGATGGGTGCATGCCGCGCGTCGTCATTCCTCTGCCGCCCGACCAGCCCGCCGTCCTGTTGGCCACGGACCTGGCCCGACTGGGGCTGCCGCCCGACCGCGCCCGCCGGTCGGACCTGGAGCGGGTCGGACAGGGCTTCCACCGGCAGCGGGCACGCCCTGGCACGGGCTGGGCCGACCTGGGCCTGCCCGAGCCCGGGCACGGCTTCTCCCCCGATCACCTCGCCGCGCTCCTGCGCCGACGCCCGGATGCCGTCCTCTCCCACGAGACCGCGGCCCACCTGCACGGCCTGCCGATGCCCGCGCGAGCCTGGCGGCGGCGCGACCCGGCGACCGGCGAGCTCGAGGCCGGCCCGCCGGTGCACCTCACCGTGGCCCGGGGGACACGACGCGTCCGGCGGGCCGGGCTGATGGACCACCGGCGGCCGCTGGCGCCCGAGTTCGTCACGCACGTGCACGGCCTGCGCGTCACCACGGTCGATCGCATCTGGCTGGACCTGTGCTCCCTGACTCCCCCATGGACGTTCGAGGACCTCGTGGCCGCCGGGGACCACGCCGTCCGGCACCCGTGGACGCCCGCGGGCCGGACGGATCCGGCCACCACGATCGCCGCGCTGCGGTCGGCGCTGCACGCGTCCGGACGCTTCCACGGCCGCCCGGCCGCCCGGGAGGCGCTGGATTCCGTTCGCGTCGGGGCGGACTCGCCGCCCGAGACCCGCCTGCGCCTCGCCCTCGTGGCCGGCGGGCTGCCGGAGCCGGAGCTGCAGGCCGCGCTCGAACCCGAGGACCCCTTCTCCCCCGTGGCCGACCTCGCCTACCGCCACGTCCGCCTGGCCCTGCAGTACGACGGTGCGGGGCACCGCACGCGGGAGCAGCAGGCGCGCGACGCCCGCCGGGACCGCTACGGCCAGGCGCGCGGCTGGACGACGCTCCGCGTCACCTGGGCGGATGGGCGCGAGGACTTCCGTGGCGTCGTCGCGGTGGTCCGACGCCGCCTCGGCCACTCCGCCTCGACATGAAGACGCTCCGGCGAACGCATTGGGGGCGGTTTCGGGTGGTATTC